>NZ_JBFRUJ010000045.1:0-78633 GCF_041474575.1 Vibrio sp. 10N.222.51.C5 | reverse complement strand
AAAACTTTTTTCAAGCGCTTAGCTTGGCTAATTTGACCTGCTGATTCGTTTTGGTTTCTTACGAAGCCTTCCCGTTTCAACGAGGTCGCATTATAGAGATTTCGATCACACTGGCAAGCCCTTTTTGAAGTTTTTCTTACTTTTTTGATTGTTCGAGCGTTTTTTGTTCAAAACACTCCATTTTCACTAGTATTCCCCTTAATTAAGGGCTTAAGGTGCCTATATAAAGGAGGATTTATGAGTTCAATACGCAGTTATAAAGGAATATCCCCTCAGATTGGACAAGGTGTCTATATAGATACAAGTTCGGTACTGGTTGGGGATATCAAAATCGGTGACGACTCTAGCGTGTGGCCTTTGGTTGCAGCTCGAGGAGATGTGAACCACATTCATATTGGAGATAGAACGAATATCCAAGACGGCAGCGTTTTGCACGTCACCCATAAGAATGCAGAAAACCCTGAGGGTTACCCTTTATTAATAGGTAATGATGTCACTATCGGACATAAAGTAATGCTACATGGCTGCACGATTGAAGATCGTGTACTTGTTGGCATGGGAGCTATCGTGTTGGATGGCGTGATTATTAAAGAAGAAGTGATGATTGGTGCTGGTAGCTTAGTGCCACCGAACAAGGTACTCGAAAGCGGTTATCTCTATGTAGGAAGCCCAGTAAAACAAGCACGCCCATTAAATGATAAAGAGCGTGCCTTTTTACAGAAGTCAGCTGACAACTATGTTCAGAATAAAAACGACTATCTAGACTCTGTGCTTCCAGTTTAAAGCGCTTTGATCTGAATCCGATTAGAGGAGTCATACTCCTCTTCTTCTATTAACTCTTCCGCTAGCTCTTCAATATCGAAACGTAACTCTGAAAAGATAACTAAAGCTTGATCGCCCTCTTCTATCTCTTTACCTGCCAATCGTGATAATTCTTCAATAGATAAGACACATTCGATCAATGCACCCGACTGTTGTGCTGGGAAGGTGATAGATTGACTTGCTTCATCCCAATCTTGGATATCCGGAAATAGAATTGATTGATTCATTTTTTATAATTACCTTGTTACATCTCTAAGTTTCTACGTAATTCTCTTAAAATCTGTTTTGTTCCTGGGCGAAGGCCACGCCAAAGCATAAAGCTCTCAGCAGCCTGTCCTACCAACATACCCAAACCATCATAAGCAGCGTGAACACCATTATCTAGTGCCCACTGATTGAATACAGTCGTTCCAGATCCGTAAACCATGTCATAAACAGCGCTATTAGAATTGAAAATAGCATCAGACACTTCAGGAAGCTGCCCGCTTAGACCAGACGAAGTAGAGTTAATAATGACATCAAAGCCTTCATTAACATCACTTAGCCCTATCCCCTTGATATTGCCATGCGAAGAAAACATCTCAGCCAGAAGTTCAGCCTTGGAGCTGGTTCGATTAGCGACCACCAGCTGTTGTGGGTTTTGGTCGAGTAGAGGTTGAATCACTCCTCGAGCAGCACCACCAGCACCAAGTAGAAGAACGCGAGCCCCTTCTAGGACTACTTGATGTTGAAGAAGATCTTGAACTAAACCTTCACCATCGGTGTTATCACCAATGATCTCTCCATCATCTAGCTTCTTAAGTGTGTTTACGGCACCTGCTAGTTCAGCTCTCTCAGTCAGGCGATTAGCGAACTGATAAGCATCTTCTTTAAATGGCGCAGTGACATTACACCCTCTCCCACCTTCACTAAAAAATGCTTGAGCAGCAGTGATGAATTCACCTTGTTCTGGCTGGAGTGCTGTATAGGTAAGTTGTTGGCTGGTTTGGCGAGCAAATAATGTGTGAATGAATGGCGATTTGCTTTGCCCAATAGGGTTACCGAAAACGGCATAACGATCTACTTGCTGTGTCATATCCTTACCTAACAGAAATAAAAAAGGGTCATCTATATAGATGACCCTATCACTATCCCTATAAGGAAGGAAGAACTACCAAACTCGAGGTTTGAGGTAGTCACTATAAAGCAGAGCTTCTGGTGAGCCTGCTTGTGGTTCATAGCGATATTCCCAACGAGCCAACGGTGGCATCGACATCAATATAGACTCTGTGCGCCCACCGCTTTGCAGACCAAATAGGGTGCCACGGTCATACACTAAGTTAAATTCAACATAGCGACCACGACGATAAAGTTGGAAGTCACGCTCGCGCTCACCGTAAGACGTCTCTTTACGTCGTTCTACAATTGGTAGATAGGCGGCTGCAAAGCCTTCACCGACCGCCTGCATATAAGCAAAGCTCTTATCGAAACCCCACTCATTCAGATCATCAAAGAACAGACCCCCAACACCACGTGTTTCGTCTCGGTGAGGAAGATAGAAGTACTTATCACACCACTCTTTGTGTTCTTGATAAACATCATCACCAAACGGCGCACAAAGATCTTTAGCAGTTTGATGCCAAGATTGGCAATCTTCATCGACAGGATAAAATGGCGTTAAGTCAAAACCACCACCAAACCACCAAATCGGGTCTTCCCCTTCTTTTTCCGCAATGAAGAATCGAACGTTCGCGTGTGAGGTTGGGATATATGGGTTTTTAGGGTGGATAACTAATGAAACCCCCATCGCCTCAAACTTACGTCCGGCTAACTCAGGACGGTGAGCGGTTGCAGAGGCAGGCATTGCTTTACCAGCGACGTGAGAGAAGTTAACTCCACCCTGTTCAAATAAAGCACCATTGGTCATCACGCGAGTACGACCACCGCCACCTAGACGATCGCCAGGTTCTCGCTCCCATGCATCTTCTTCAAACAACGCTACACCATCAGCTTGCTCAAGCTGCTGGCAAATCGAATCTTGTAGGCTCAGTAAAAACTGCTTTACTGCTTCTTTATCAATTGCTGACATCTTACTTCCTTTGCAGGGTTTAACCCTGTCTTAATATTTTCGACGTTTTTGCATCTCTAATTTCGCTTGGCTTCTCACGGCCACCCGTTTGGCCTTCTAGAATCGCGACTAAGTGTTGACCCAGTTGCTGTTGAACTTCTTCAGTCGTCATACAAGGCGGCTCGCCAGTCAGGTTGGCACTTGTAGAGGTTAACGGCTTGCCGAACTCATTACACATTCTTTGAACCAAAGGGTGATCCGTCACTCGTACCGCGATGGAATCAAACTGGCCGCTGACCCAGTCAGTAACTTTGCTGCTGGTTGGCATAATCCAAGTGACCGGACCTGGCCATGTCGCTTTCACTGTTACCAACTGTTCTTCCGTCAACTGGCTTTCATCAATATAAGGAAGCAGCTGCTCGTAACTTGCAGCAATCAAGATCAAGCCCTTTTCAACTGGACGCTGTTTTAACTCGAGTAATTTCTTGATGGCATGTGGATTATCAGGATCACAACCAACCCCAAAAACGCCTTCGGTCGGGTAAGCAATGACTTCACCTTGTTGTAATGCCTGCAATGTATGTTGAAAGTTATCCACGAGTTGCCTCATTAAGTCAGTTATCGAACTCGCTAAGTGTACAAATTATCATTCACTGTGACTAAAGCTATTTGTTTATAAAATGTATCAATTAACAACTTAGACTGACGCAAACGTTTTCCTTAAGTAATTTTACCCGTATAATGCGCGCAAAATATCTAATCACTAATTAAATCGTACCTGAAGGAGTTTGAGATGACTGTCGGTATTATCATGGGTTCTAAATCTGATTGGCCAACAATGAAGCTAGCTGCAGAAATGTTGGATCAGTTTGGCGTGGCGTACGAAACAAAAGTGGTTTCTGCTCACCGCACACCTCAGTTGCTTGCAGACTACGCAACCAGTGCGAAAGAGCGCGGTATTAAAGTAATTATTGCTGGTGCTGGCGGTGCAGCGCACCTTCCGGGCATGGCTGCTGCTTTCACAAGCGTACCAGTTCTGGGTGTTCCAGTTCAGTCTAAAGCACTGAAAGGCATGGACTCTCTGCTTTCTATCGTGCAGATGCCAAAAGGTATCGCGGTAGGTACTTTGGCTATCGGTGAAGCTGGCGCTGCCAATGCAGGCATCCTAGCGGCTCAAATCATTGGTACACACAATGAAGAAGTAATGGCAAAAGTAGAAGCATTCCGTTCTGAGCAAACAGAAACGGTTTTGGCTAATCCAAACCCTGCAGAGGACTAATTTCCATGCATGTTCTTGTGTTAGGCGCGGGCCAACTTGCTCGCATGATGTCCCTAGCTGGGGCACCGCTGAATATTGAAATTTCTGCTTTTGATGTTGGCAGCAAAAATATTGTTCACCCATTAACGCAAGCGATTCTAGGTAACGGCTTAGAAAATGCGATTGAGCGTGCGGACGTCATTACTGCTGAATTCGAACATATTCCTCACGATGTACTTGAGGTGTGTGAGCGCAGCGGTAAGTTCTTACCGACAACAGAAGCAATCAAAGCTGGCGGTGACCGTCGTCTTGAAAAAGCCCTGTTAGACGAAGCGAACGTGAAGAATGCTAAGTACTACGTGGTTAACTCTCGCGAAGACTTTGACGCTGCAATTGCTCACGTTGGCTTACCAATGGTGTTGAAGAGCACACTTGGCGGCTACGACGGCAAGGGCCAATGGCGCTTAAAGACATTAGACAATGTTGACGCGACTTGGGCAGAAATGGCTGAGTGCATTACCGCGACCGACAACCAAGCGATTGTGGCTGAAGAGTTTGTTCCGTTTGACCGCGAAGTATCACTGGTTGGTGCTCGTGATACCAATGGCGAGGTTCAAGTGTATCCACTGGCTGAGAATGTTCACACCGACGGCGTGTTGAGCTTATCGACAGCGATTGATGACATTGAACTGCAAGAGCAAGCTAAAGCCATGTTCACTGCCATTGCTGAGCGTTTAGATTACGTTGGCGTGCTAGCACTTGAGTTCTTTGATGTTCAAGGTTCACTGCTTGTTAATGAGATTGCACCACGTGTTCATAACTCGGGCCACTGGACGCAACAAGGCGCAGAGACTTGTCAGTTTGAAAACCACCTACGTGCAGTGTGTGGCATGCCACTAGGTAGCACTAAACTGATTCGTCCAACCGCAATGATCAACATTCTTGGCGAAGATACTCTTCCTGAGGCTATTCTTGCTCAAGGTGGTTGTCATGTTCATTGGTATGGCAAAGAAAAGCGTGCAGGTCGCAAGATGGGTCACATTAACGTGAGCGCTGACTACAACGCAGAATTACAAAGAGCTTTGTGCTCATTGGCTGAGATTCTTGATAAGCAAGCCTACCCTGCTGTGCATGAGTTTGCTGAGCAGATGAAGTAAGCCTACATTGGCTTATTGATATAAAAAGTTTATTGGATACAAAAACAGCGCTCAGTGAGCGCCGTTTTTTTGTGTCTATAATATCGAGTTATTGAGATTGAATGTGGTGACACTTGCGATCAGCGCATTGCTTCTTGGTACCACTGGCTGTTTTCTTCTCAAGTAACAACGGGAACTGGCACTGTTCACAACGACCTATAACAGGTGGCTGATTAACGGCGAACTTACACTTAGGGTAGTTATCACACGCATAGAAGGTTTTGCCATAGCGAGATTTACGCTCAACCAAGTGGCCTCGACCACACTCAGGGCAGGCAACAAGTGGCTGCTCTTCAGGTTGTTCTTTCGGTTGGTCCAAAGATTCGATGTGATTACACTCTGGATAACTGCTACAGCCAATGAACATCCCAAAGCGACCTTGCCTTAATACCAATTCGTTTTGGCATTTAGGACACGGAACGCCCAGCTCTTTCACCACATGACCATCATTTTGATGAAGAGGCTTGATGTAATCACAGCTCGGATACTGCTTACAGCCTAAAAATGGGCCGTGCTTACCATGGCGAAGCTGAAGCTCCCCACCACACTGTGGACATGGTTCATGCTCTAACGCATGTTCATGTGCTGAAAAAAGCTGATTATCAATCTTACTACTCATGATAAGCCTGTATTAATGCAAGATACCTTGCTCTTTGGTGTACAACAGCTCTTCCATTTGCGTGTAAGCACTTTCATTACCCGGTACATTGAACAGTACCATTAAGATAATCCACTTCAGATCATCCAACTCAAATTCATTGGTCTCTAACCCCATGACACGATCAATCACCATTTCACGAATCTCTGTCGTGAGGACGTTGATCTGCTCAAGGAACAACAAGAAACCACGACACTCCATATTAATACGTGATATCTCTTTACTTGTGTAAACACGCATCGAGGTATTAGAGCACATAGTAATCGCCGCTTGGTTATCGGTATCTTGCAGTGCAGCAAGGTCTTCTAACCAATGGAGAGCCTTATAAATATCATCTTGGTGAAACCCCGCTCGAAGAAGTTCATCTTCAAGTTCGTCTTGATCCACCTGCAATTCAGAATCGCTATGGATGTAGGTTTCAAACAAGTACATCAGTATGTCCATCATCATAGCTTAGCCTCTCCCCTTTCGAATATAGCCACCGGAAACTGCAACAACATGCCCTGAGAGCTCAAGCTCTAAAAGCTGCATCATGACTTCATGCACAGGTATATGGGTTCTCTGTGCCAAAATATCAACGGGTGTCGCCTCTAATCCTACGTTAGCTAACAGCTGTGGAAATGGCAATTGTTCATTTTCACCCTCATTCGGCGTAGGTTCGAATAAGCTCGGCTGCTGATCTATAGACCAGTTTAACAGACTCTTTATTTCAATCAGAACATCTTGAGCATTTTGCACTAAACATGCTCCAGCTTTGATGAGACTGTTACCTCCGCGACTGGTTGGGCTATGAATAGAACCGGGCAGCGCAAACACTTCTCGACCTTGCTCCATGGCATAGCGAGCGGTAATTAAAGAGCCACTCTTCTCAGCCGCTTCCACCACCAAGGTTCCGAGCGATAACCCACTTATAATACGGTTACGACGGGGGAAATGTTCAGGTCTTGGTTTAGCACTCGGTCGAAACTCTGAAATCAGCGCTCCGTTCTCACAGATCCTCTCAGCTAGATTTCGGTGGCGGGCAGGATAAATGGAGTCCAAGCCAGACCCCAACACTGCAAAAGTTTCCCCTCTTTTATCTAGAGCACCATCATGAGCATAGCCATCGATACCTAAAGCTAAGCCACTGGTGACAATTAAACCGTTTTGGACAAACTCTTTGGCGAAGGACTTGGCGGTCTGCAGTCCTTCAATACTGGCATTGCGGCTGCCGACCATCGCGATTTGAGGCTCGATCAGTTTTTCAACGTGACCTTTAACGAAAAGAACACTGGGCGCAGAGGCAATCTCATTAAGCAGTTTGGGATAATGTGGGCAATTAGGGGTAATGATGTGATGGTTAGGCTGTTTTGCTTGCCATGATAAGCAAGCCTCCACTTCTCTTGGGGCTTGCTCTCTTAGATAAGAAATTTGTTTGCCTGATAAACCCATCACTTGCAGCTGCTGGCTTGAGTAGCCAACAATGTTCGAAGGGGAATCGATACTCAGCAGGCGAGAAAGGCGTTTGCCACCCAATTGAGGAACAAAACTTAGAGTTAGCCAAGCACTCAGTTGTTGCTCATTCACTCGGTGCCCTTAACCTCTTCTGTCAAAGCAAGATCCAAAGGCGATACTGCCAGAATGCCCTTGCTAACAGGCTTAGAGCTCTGAGTGATCAACGCGAGGCTAAAATACTCATAAGGACGAATGACCATCAAGCTACCCAGCGAGGTACTTGGCAATTGCACCTTATCGCTCGCCGCAGACTCTTTATAACTGTATTCACCTTGCTTACCAAACACCACCGCACCGCTTTCGCTGAGGGTAAACATAGAACCTTGGCGAAGGTTATCCTGTGAACCTTTGTTGATCACTACCACCTGATTCTTCGCGCTGTATTGGCTGCCATCTAATGAGCCCAAGATATTAGCAAATTGACCCGCCGCACTAGGTGCAGGATAAAACGTGGTAGAGAGCTTCACCTGATCAACACCAAGTTCTGGTAGCACAAGGTCGTTCAGCAATACCTCTTGCAGCTGAGTGTCTATCTGCAAGCTGCTGAACTCAGCATCCACCTCTTTTAAGCGCGCAGTGGCGACCAGTCGCAAAGAGGTAATACTCGCTTGGGGTTGCTGCCGTTGGTAGGTTTCAACTGCGCGGTAGATACCCCACTTTTGATGTTGTTGGTTACCTGAGATAAACAACCGGTCTGCACCCGATAAGAAACGTTTACCATCACTGGTTCCTAATACTCGTTGTGCCGATTCGATATCTTGCTGCTCTACCAAGCGATCAGACTGTAAATAAGGTAGAACCAGTCCCTCGTTGACGGTAGGTACTGCTTTCTTCTCAGAAACACGAATCTTAGGGCTGAGTTTGATAACAGGCTTGAGGCTCAAGACAGGTTCACCATTAATCCAAACCAACGACAGTTTGTCTCCGGGATAAATAAGGTGAGGATTTTCTATCTCAGGGTTTACCTGCCATAACCTTGGCCACAACCACGGGCTATCAAGATACATCGCAGATATATCCCATAAGGTATCGCCCTTTACCACCACATACGCCTCAGGTGCGCCCTGCTTAATGGTTAAAGGTTGAGCGCTATTTTCAGCCGTAGCGGCGAACGAAAGCGAGGCACAAACAAGAGAAAAAATGGGAGAAAAATGACGCATGACCTAGGTTCCTTGGTCTGAATATATGACATCTGATTTGAGAATTACCTTCAGGATGCTGTCATTTGACCTCTAAAATGTCTAGAATTGAGCCAACAAGGTTTAAGCTGTTTCGGCACAGTTCAATATTTCGAGTGTATATGTCTGTATTACAAGTATTAACATTACCAGATGATCGTCTACGTACCGTGGCGAAACCGGTAAAAGAAGTTACCCCAGAGATTCAAAAGTTCGTTGATGACATGATTGAAACCATGTACGACGAAGAAGGTATCGGCCTTGCGGCAACGCAAGTAGATTTCCATCAACGCATCGTTGTTATCGATATTTCAGAAACACGTGATGAGCCAATGGTGCTTATCAACCCTGAAATTACTGAGAAGCGCGGCGAAGATGGAATCGAAGAAGGCTGCCTATCTGTACCAGGCGCTCGAGCTCTAGTACCTCGCGCTGCAGAAGTAACGGTTAAAGCACTAGACCGTGACGGCAACGAATTCACATTCGACGCTGACGACCTTCTGGCTATCTGTGTTCAGCACGAACTTGACCACCTAGAAGGCAAGTTGTTTGTTGATTACCTATCGCCACTAAAGCGTAAACGTATCCAAGATAAGCTAGCGAAGATTAAACGTTTCAACGAGAAACAAGGTTAATAACCGCTGCTATTACTAAATTAGAAGGAAGCCTACCTTGAGTCAGTCTTTAAGAATTGTCTTTGCAGGTACTCCGGATTTCGCCGCCCGTCACTTGGCGGCGTTGTTGTCTTCGGAGCATGAAGTTGTTGCTGTTTACACACAGCCAGATCGCCCAGCAGGCCGCGGTAAAAAACTCACTGCGAGCCCAGTAAAAAACATCGCACTTGAAAACAATATTCCGGTTTACCAACCAGAAAACTTCAAGTCAGATGAGGCTAAGCAAGAGCTAGCTGAATTGAACGCTGACATCATGGTTGTTGTCGCTTACGGCTTATTGCTTCCGCAGGTTGTATTAGATACGCCTCGCTTAGGTTGTATCAACGTACATGGCTCTATCCTACCGCGCTGGCGTGGTGCTGCTCCGATTCAACGCTCTATTTGGGCAGGTGATAAAGAGACAGGCGTGACGATCATGCAGATGGATATCGGCCTAGATACTGGCGACATGCTAAGCATCGCAACGCTGCCTATCGAAGCGACAGATACTAGCGCATCAATGTACGAGAAGTTAGCGGGCCTTGGCCCTGACGCGCTTGTTGAATGTCTAGCGGACATCGCTTCTGGCAAAGCAGTTGCAGAAAAGCAAGACGATGAGCTTGCGAACTACGCGAAGAAGCTAAGCAAAGAAGAAGCGCGTATCAACTGGAGTGATGAAGCTGCGCATATTGAACGCTGCGTTCGTGCCTTCAACCCATGGCCAATGAGCCACTTTGAAGCTGCTGAGAACAGCATCAAAGTATGGCAAAGCCGTGTGGCAGAGCAAACTTCTGATAAGCCTTCAGGTACAATTCTGCAAGCGGATAAAACTGGTATCTACGTAGCGACAGGACAAGGCGTACTTGTTCTTGAACAGCTACAAGTTCCAGGTAAGAAAGCCATGTCAGTTCAGGATATCTTGAACTCACGTGCAAGCTGGTTTGAAGTTGGTACTCAACTTTCTTAATCCGCTTTTAAAGCTGTTAATTACACAGCTTAGAAAACCTTTACGAGGGCAGAGATGTCCTCATGTATTCAAATAAATATTCGGTACCCCTCATGAATGTTCGCGCTGCTGCTGCAAATGTCCTATTCCAAGTTGTCGATAAAGGCCACTCTCTTTCACACGCTCTCCCTGCGGCTCAAAAAACGATCCGTCCGCGAGACCATGCTCTACTGCAAGAGATTTGCTACGGCGCACTTCGTTATCTGCCTCGTTTAGAGTCAATCGCTAACGAACTGATGGAAAACCCGCTTAAAGGTAAAAAGCGTGTATTCCACCACCTAATCTTGGTGGGCATTTACCAACTAAGCTTCATGCGTATCCCTTCGCATGCCGCGGTTGCTGAAACGGTTGAGGGTACTAAGACACTGCGCGGTCCAAGCCTGAGTGGTTTGATCAACGCTGTGTTACGTAGCTACCTACGTGACCAAGAAGAACTAGACGAGAAAGCCGTTAGCCACAATGCAGGCAAATACGGCCACCCAAGCTGGATTCTAAAAATGCTTCAAGAGAGCTACCCAGATCAATGGGAGCAACTGGTTGAAGCAAACAACAGCAAGGCACCAATGTGGCTGCGCGTTAACCGCCAACACCACACTCGTGACGAGTATGTAGAACTGCTTAAAAACGAAAACATTGAATACACATTGCACCCAGAAGCAGCTGATGCCATAAAATTAGCTGCACCTTGTGATGTTACTTTGCTTCCTGGCTTCGACAGGGGTTGGGTATCAGTGCAAGATGCTGCCGCTCAGCTTTCGGTTGATTACCTAACACCAAAAGATGGTGAGCTGATCTTAGATTGTTGTGCTGCACCAGGTGGTAAAACGGCACACATTCTTGAGCACACTCAAGATACTGAAGTGGTTGCGATTGACTGCGACATTAAACGTCTAGACCGCGTTTACGATAACCTTGAGCGTCTACAACTGCGTGCCGACGTAATTTGTGGTGATGCTCGCTACCCAGAAGAGTGGTGGATGGGTGATAAGTTCGACCGTATCCTACTTGATGCACCTTGTTCAGCGACTGGCGTCATTCGCCGTCACCCTGACATCAAGTGGCTACGTCGTGCGTCTGACATTGATGCGCTGGCTGAACTGCAAAGCGAAATTATGGATGCAATGTGGCGTCAGCTGAAAGAAGGCGGCACCATGGTTTATGCGACATGTTCTATCACGCCGCAAGAAAACGTGCTGCAAGTGAAAGCATTCCTAGCACGTACTGAAAACGCAACGCTGGTTGGGTCTGATATCGAAAATCCGGGTCGTCAAATACTACCTGGAGAAGAAGATATGGATGGCTTCTACTACGCAGTTCTAGTAAAACAGGCATAACAACTAACAGCGGCTAAGAATTTATTTCTTAGCCGCTGTTTCTTTCTAGTGCATTATCAAAACAAAGTTAGATAACTAGAATTACCACGGTAAAGAAAAGAGAAAGGCTATGAAGATCATTATCCTAGGTGCTGGACAAGTTGGCGGTACCCTTGCTGAAAACCTGGTTGGTGAAAACAACGACATCACCATTGTCGACCGTAATGCTGACCGACTTCGTGAACTTCAGGATAAGTACGACCTTAGGGTTGTAAACGGTTATGCCAGCCACCCAAACACACTACGTGAAGCGGGTGCGCAAGATGCCGACATGTTAGTTGCCGTAACTAACATGGATGAAACCAACATGGCTGCGTGTCAGGTTGCTTTCTCTCTTTTCAATACGCCGAACCGAATTGCTCGTATTCGTTCTCCTCAATACCTAGAAGAGAAAGAAGCGCTATTCAAATCAGGTGCCATCCCAGTCGATCACCTGATCGCACCCGAAGAACTAGTGACCAGCTACATCGAGCGCCTGATTCAATACCCAGGCGCACTGCAGGTTGTGAGCTTTGCTGAACAGAAGGTTAGCCTAGTAGCAGTAAAAGCCTACTACGGTGGTCCACTGGTGGGTAACGCACTGTCTGCTTTGCGTGAGCACATGCCGCACATTGATACCCGTGTTGCCGCTATTTTCCGTCAAGGTCGCCCTATTCGCCCACAAGGCACCACCATCATTGAAGCCGATGATGAGGTTTTCTTTGTGGCAGCGAGTAACCATATCCGCTCAGTAATGAGTGAGCTACAACGCCTAGAGAAACCGTACCGCCGCATCATGATTGTCGGTGGTGGTAACATTGGTGCAAGCTTGGCAAAACGCCTTGAGCAGAGCTACAGCATCAAGCTTATCGAGCGCAGCTACACTCGCGCCGAGAAGCTGTCTGAAGAATTAGAAAACACCATCGTCTTCTGTGGCGATGCGGCAGACCAAGAGCTGCTAACCGAAGAGAACATCGATCAAGTGGACGTGTTCATTGCCCTAACCAATGAAGATGAAACCAACATCATGTCAGCAATGCTGGCGAAGCGAATGGGTGCCAAGAAGGTAATGGTACTGATTCAGCGTGGTGCTTACGTAGACCTTGTTCAGGGTGGCGTGATTGATATTGCTATCTCTCCACAGCAAGCGACCATTTCTGCGCTGCTTACTCACGTTCGTCGTGCTGATATTGTTAACGTATCATCTCTACGTCGCGGCGCTGCAGAGGCGATCGAAGCCATTGCTCACGGTGACGAAACCACATCGAAAGTGGTTGGCCGAGCGATTGGCGACATCAAGCTACCACCGGGCACCACTATTGGTGCGATTGTTCGCGGAGAAGAAGTACTTATCGCGCACGATAGAACCGTAATCGAACAAGATGACCACGTAGTGATGTTCCTAGTGGACAAGAAATACGTACCGGATGTTGAGTCTCTATTCCAACCGAGCCCGTTCTTCTTATAGCCTTGTTCTCGTGAGCTTCTTCTCGCAACTTTCTTTTGTGAGAACGGCGCTCCGGCACAAAGCTGTAATCAATTAAAGCTATGGTCTATTAAGCTATGGTCAACTTTCGTCCGATATTATTAGTGATAGGGTTAGTGTTATCAAAACTCGCCCTTTTCATGTACATCCCTACATTGGTTGCCTTTTTCACAGGCACCGGTGGCTTCCTCGAGTTTGGTCAGTCGGTAGTGATCACGCACATTGTGGCGTTCATCTGCTTGAGCTTAGGCCGTTCAGCTAAGTTCCGACTTGGGGTACGGGACATGTTCCTGATCACCTCTCTGGTATGGACGATAGCCAGTGCCTTTGCTGCACTGCCGTTTGTCTTCATCAACCACATCAGCTTCATTGACGCCTATTTTGAAACCATGTCTGGTATCACCACGACAGGCTCAACCGTATTAAGCGGCTTAGACAGCATGGCTCCAAGTATTCTGTTGTGGCGTTCTATACTGCAATGGTTAGGTGGCATCGGCTTCATCGTTATGGCGGTAGCGGTTCTGCCAATGCTCAACGTCGGTGGTATGCGCCTGTTCCAAACCGAATCATCCGATTGGTCAGATAAAAGCAGCCCACGAGCGAAAACGGTCGCCAAGAACATCGTGGCGGTTTATCTGGTTCTGACTGGGTTGTGCATCATTAGCTACCTGTTTGCAGGCATGGGTATCTTTGACGCAATCAATCATGCCTTCACAACACTGTCTACGGGTGGTTACTCAACATCAGATGGCTCAATGAACCACTTCTCTAACAGTGCTCACTGGGTAGGAACCCTGTTCATGTTCCTTGGTGGTCTGCCGTTCCTACTGTTTGTTAGCGCACTGCGTGGTAGAAAACTCTCAATCCTCTACAAAGACGCGCAAGTGAGAGGTTTCACCTATCTATTCTTGGTCACCAGTGCCGTGATATCGACATGGTTGGTGGTTAGAGATGGCTACACAGTCATGGATGCGATGCGTGTTTCGATGTTCAACATTGTGTCAGTCGTAACCACAACCGGTTTTGGCTTAGAAGATTTCACCGCGTGGGGCGCTTTGCCTACCACGCTGTTTGCCTTTTTAATGATGGCGGGCGCGTGCTCAGGTTCAACCTCTGGTGGTATCAAGATCTTCCGCTTCCAGATCGCGATGACCATGCTTCATAAGCAGATGATGAAACTGATTCACCCGTCGGGCGTGTTTGTTCAACGCTACAATCAGCGACCGGTGAATGACGATATTGTGCGTTCACTAGTCGCATTTGGTTTGATGTTCTTTATTACGATTATCTTAATTGCAGGTGGCTTGAGCGCGATGGGGCTTGATCCCGTGACCAGTATATCTGGCGCTATCACAGCCGTTGCCAACGTTGGTCCTGGTATGGGCAGCGTTATCGGTCCAACCGGGAACTTTGCTCCACTGCCCGACGCCGCTAAATGGTTGCTAAGCTTAGGAATGCTGATGGGGCGACTCGAGATATTGACGCTCATTGTTCTATTTTTCCCAGCCTTTTGGCGACGTTAACCAAGCACAAAATCAAGGAAACACAGATGAAATCATACGTACTTCTCGCTAGCGCATTGCTCGCAAACTCAGTATTCGTAAGTTCTGCCTTTGCTGATCAAATGGTCACCTTGCCTGATGGCAAGCAAGTGTTACTCAAAGATGATTTTACTTGGCAATACGTGGCACCAAAGCAAACGGAAGCAGCAACGACAACATCAGAGACTGCAGTGCCTGTCGTAGCCGTACCTGTCGCAACGAACACGCGTGGCACTACGATTGTGGTTAATAGTAAAAAGCCAAGCTTACAGCTGTCTCAGTCAGGAGTGGATGTTGTACTGGGTGCAAGTCGCTATGAAGATGGTGAGCTTATCATTCCGACAGCCATCACTAACCAAGGCACTCAAGCGGTCATTTTGGTATCACTTAACATCAGCGTATTTACTGCAGAAGGTGAGTTGTTGGCAGAAGAAGAAGTTGCTGTGTGGAAATCAATCAAACGAATGGCCGACACATACCTACGACCAAAGACGGGTGAAGAAGGCAAGCTCATCAAGCTCGACCTAGAACAACACCCTGAATATCAGATTAAAGCTGAGATTACTGAGGTACTGGCTCGCTAAACCGGAGTCACGTACAAATAAATAGCGAAGAAATGGCAAGCGCAGCCCGCCAACACAAACAAATGCCAGATGGCATGATTGTAAGGGATGCGTTTTGCCACATAGAAAATCACACCCAACGAGTAAATCACGCCACCGAGTGCTAGTAGCACCAAACCACCCATCTCGATATTCATCGCCAGTTGATAAACCACAATCAGCGATAACCAACCCATCGCCAAGTAAGTCACCAATGACAAACGCTTAAATCGGTAGACGAAGGCAATCTTCATAATGATTCCGACTAGCGCGATACCCCAAATCACTGCCATCAAACCCATCGCCAATGGTGTTCTTAAACTCACCAATAAAAATGGCGTGTAACTGCCCGCGATCAATAAGTAGATCGCACAGTGATCGAGAGTTTTCAGTAATCGCTTGGTCTTTTCTGTGGTGATCGAGTGATAAAGCGTGGAAGCGAGAAAGAGTAGGATAATACTGCTGCCATATACCGCCATACTCGCAATAGTCAGTATGTCGGCTTGATGGTCAAACGCACGAATCAGCAGCAGGATTAAACCAACCACGCCAAGCACAACACCCAAGCCATGGGTTATCGCATTGGCGCGTTCTTCGATGTCACTGTATTCGCTCGCCGATGATGCAGACATGATTATCCTACTAGAGTAAATGTTCGATTTGCCTAGTATTGCACATTAAGCTTACACGTGTAAGCTTAAATTTTTATGATATCTTTTATGACATTAATAACGCCTAAACGGTGTGATGAAGCTAAGGTCTCTAAAGCTACAGAACCAAAGAGCTAACTAAGATGCGTTGTCTAGATACTCAAGTACCATCTTGCCCGCATCTTGTGGTGACGTATCCAATGGCACACTCAATTGACGCTGCAGTTGGCCAATGCCTAACAAGCTCGCCAACATGCCTTTTGCTCCATCGCGATTACGGTCTATCTCAAACCACAACTTAAGCTCGGTTTCATCACGATGAGCAACCACTTCCAGTTCACGCCAGCGGCCATGATATGGACCAGTGGTAGGGACAAACTCAAACTCTTGAACAAATGGCAGTTCAAAGCCCTCTACTGCTTCGCACTCAACTTGGCGAATACGCAGCCCTTGAGCTTCAAGCTCGTTAAAAATACCATCGAGGAGTGCGTCAGGGCGCACCGTTAAGATGTCTTTATCCGATGGATCAATCGCCATCGCAATATCGAGCCCGGTTTCTAGCCACACCTTTGAATCACCAATCGTGACAGGTGTGTTCAGCGGGACATCAAACTCACATTCAAAATCACGGGTTTCACCCGGCTGAATAACAAAGGCATACGGCAGGCTCCATTTGGCCAACGAGTATGTCTGGTGCATTCGACGTGTTTGACCGCCCTCTTGCCTTTGCGAATTCATAGTAATTTCTTTGACGTAACGACAGCACAAGTTGAGATCGATATTGTCGATCTCTTGTGGCTGAGCGCCACCATAGACATGCACAATAATGCTCGCCTTCTTGCCTGGATAAAGCACTTCCTGTTGCAATACAGAATCCACCTTGGCAGATCCAATTCCAAAACTTGCTAACGTTTTCTTTAAGAACGACATATGCACCTCCTTTAAAGCATCATCTTAAGCCTGAAAGAGGTTCAAACTCAAATATACTGCTCACACTATTTTAGCTCTAATATCGTCTATTTATCACTCAGGCGTCGATCGATAACTTAGATAGTGATAATCTAAGCCTTGATATGCATGCATATCATTATCCTGATTTATTCTTCGGATTGGCGAAAGCCAGACGAGTGACGCTTCAAGCAATTGAGGTGGAGCTCATGGTAAATCAGGCCATTAGATTGGCAATGGATATGCCTGACCGTTAGGTAAATTAATGCGCCCAACAGCTGTCAGGTTCTCGCACACCAACCGTAGTGCGATGCGTCGTCGTAGTGGCTTTGTTGCTGCTCCAACGGCTAAGAAATTGGCTCCGACAATGACTCTAGTTGAGAAGACTGCTTTATTAGCACCGACTACAACAAAAGTGATTAAAGCCGCTTAACAAAAAGCGCAGTTTTTACTGCGCTTTTTTCTTGCCCGCTCCCATCTTGAAATGTGTTTACACATTGGTATTCCCTACCCGATTTGATACCTTAGCCACAAATCATTATAAAATTTGTGGAGAAATAAAGTATGAAGTGTCACCGCATTGAAGAACTGCTTGAACTGATGGAGCCTGAGTGGCAGAAAGATCAAGAGCTTAACCTATTAGAGTTCATCATTAAGCTATCAAAAGAAGCGGGCTACCAAGGCAAGCTTGAAGAACTGACTGACGATGTTCTTATCTACCACCTAAAAATGCGCAACAGCGAAAAAGATGAAATGATCCCGGGCCTGAAAAAAGACCAAGAAGATGATTTCAAAACCGCAATTCTAAAAGCACGTGGCCTTCTTTAGTCGCCCGTTTGTTTAGAGCTCAATTGCCGTATAGATAAAACACTCAATTTTAAAAAGCGACCACCAGGTCGCTTTTTTGTTTCTGTTCGCTATTTTTTCGTCACAACTGTTATGACTTTTGTTGTTAAAGGTTGATAGCGTTAAAGAAATGAGAACAAGATTGTCGTTATAATCGCCATCCATAAGAATCTTCTAAAATAATAAGAGTGAGTGCGATAACAACAAATGCACCAAGCTCAATTTCAACAGGTTCTCTAAACCATACTTTCAAGTAATGTCGTCATGCCCGACTTAACCGGGCAAACAAGCCACAAAAAGGATAGTCCATGAGTCAGGATAAAATCGATATCAAAGATGTGACTCCTAAAACCTTTAACCCGAAAACACATAAAGGTAATGGAGATCGATTTAACCCAAGTAACCGAATCTATGTTCGAGAAAGCAAAGGTAAATTCCAACAACTGCGTCGCTATGGCGGTTGGTTCTTACTTTTACTTTTTGCGCTTATCCCATGGATTCCCTTTGGTGAACGTCAAGCGATCTTGCTCGATATCGGCAGCCAACAGTTCAACTTCTTTGGCACCACCTTATACCCGCAAGATCTGACCCTACTCGCGATCCTATTTATGATTGCCGCGTTTGGCCTGTTTTTCATAACCACCTTCTTAGGCCGCGTCTGGTGTGGCTATTTATGCCCGCAAACCGTCTGGACCTTCATGTATATCTGGTTCGAAGAGAAGCTAGAAGGCGCTGCCAATAAGCGAAGAAAACAAGACTCGGGCAAACTGACGAGCAATTTAATCCTCAGAAAAACCCTCAAACACATTGCGTGGTGGGCGATTGCCATTGCGACGGGCTTAACCTTTGTTGGTTACTTCATCCCAATCAAAGAGTTAGTGGTTGGCTTCTTTACCTTTAACTCGTCTTTCTGGCCGGTGTTTTGGGTACTGTTCTTTGCTGGATGTACTTATGCCAATGCGGGTTGGATGCGTTCAATTGTTTGTCTGCACATGTGTCCTTACGCGCGTTTCCAGTCGGCAATGTTCGATAAAGACTCCTTCATCGTTGGTTACAACACAGAACGTGGTGAAACCCGTGGCCCTCGCTCTCGTAAAGCCGATCCAAAAGAGCTTAGTCTAGGCGACTGTATTGACTGTAATCTGTGTGTACAAGTGTGCCCTACGGGTATCGATATCCGTGACGGCCTGCAATACGAGTGTATTAACTGCGGCGCGTGTATTGATGCCTGTGACAACACGATGGAGCGTATGGGCTATGAGAAAGGCCTGATCAATTACACCACCGAGCACAGACTTGAAGGTCACTCGACCAAGGTAATGCGTCCCAAGCTGTTGGGCTATGGCGCTATCTTGATCGTGATGCTGGGCTTGTTCTTCGCCCAAATCGCGAGCGTTGATCCTGCCGGCCTAAGTGTTCTGCGTGACCGAAACCAACTGTTTAGAGTCAATAACCAAGGGTTGGTTGAAAACACCTACACCTTGAAAGTGATCAACAAGACTCAACAAGAGCAAGAATACAAACTCGATGTTAGCGGACTGCCCGATTCTATCTGGTATGGTAAACAGACGATTACTGTCGATCCAGGCGAGGTTTTGAACCTACCTATCAGTTTGGGCGCCGACCCAGAAAAACTGAGCTCACCAGTTTCGACAATTCAGTTTATACTCTCGGATAATGAAGAGTTTACGATGGAAGTCGAAAGCCGCTTTATCAAGAAGCTCTGATACCCGCACCGTAGTGCTTGGTATAACAACCCAATAAATGGAAAAAGGCTCAGTAATGAGCCTTTTTTATTCTATGACGATGCAAGCCTTTAACTTTGATAACCTGACTCCTGACTTCATGTGGTACGCACTGGAGAGCATCGGAGTTCGCGCTGAATCCGGGCTTCTCGCTCTCAACAGTTACGAAAACCGTGTCTATCAGTTCACCGATGAAGACCGTAAGCGCTACGTCGTTAAGTTTTACCGTCCACAACGCTGGAACAAGGCACAGATCCAAGAAGAGCATGACTTCGCACTCGAGCTTATCGAACAAGAGATGCCGGTTGCGCCTCCAATGCGAATCAACGGTGCAACCTTACATGAATACCAAGGCTACCTATTTGCACTATTTGAAAGTGTTGGCGGCAGACAGTATGAAGTTGACAATCTAGATCAATTGGAAGGCGTAGGACGCTTTCTTGGTCGTATTCATAAAGCCAGCGCGGGAAGAACATTCCAGCATCGCCCGACCATCAGCTTAGATGAATACCTTTATCAGCCACGTAAGATTCTAGAGAACTCTCAGTTTATCCCGACGCACCTAGAAAATGCCTTCTTCAATGACGTTGACCTTCTGATCAAAGAGCTAGAGAGCCAGTGGCCGAGCAACATTGAGAATATCCGCCTGCACGGTGACTGCCACCCTGGCAATATTTTGTGGCGCGATGGGCCAATGTTCGTCGATCTTGATGACGCACGTAACGGCCCTGCGATACAAGATCTGTGGATGCTGCTCAATGGCGAGCGCCAAGATAAGCTGATGCAACTGGATATTTTGCTAGAGAGTTACCAAGAGTTTTGCGATTTTAATACCGCACAACTGAAACTAATCGAACCACTACGCGGTCTACGTATGGTGCATTACATGGCATGGTTGGCGAAACGATGGCACGATCCTGCGTTTCCTCTGGCCTTCCCGTGGTTTAATGATCCGAAATATTGGGAGCAACAAGTACTTGCTTGTAAAGAGCAAATTGCTACCCTGCAAGAGCCACCACTTTCATTAATGCCTCAGTGGTAACAGCAATCGCAACATACAACTAGATAAAAATTCAAACATAATGGAGATTGGATAAATGAAAAAGCTATTCGCATTTTTCTCATTGATCATGTTGAGCCTTACCGCTCACGCTGCGAAATTTAACGAAGGTGAACACTACAAAGTTCTCGACCTAGAAGCATCAAAAAAACCAATGGTGACAGAGTTCTTCTCTTTTTACTGCCCACACTGTAATAGCTTTGAGCCAATCATCCAGCAGCTAAAACAACAGCTACCTAAAGACGCTAAGCTACAGAAGAACCATGTTTCATTCATGGGTGGCAACATGGGTCTGCCAATGAGCAAAGCTTACGCGACAATGATTGCACTGAAAGTTGAAGATAAAATGGTGCCAGTGATGTTTAACCGCATCCACACAATGAACAAGCCACCACGTGATGAAGAAGAACTGCGTCAAATCTTCCTAGACGAAGGCGTTGATGCGAAGAAATTCGATGCTGCGTATAACGGCTTTGCTGTAGATTCTATGGTTCGTCGCTTCGACAAAGCATTCAAAGACAGCGGCCTTTCAGGTGTACCCGCTGTTGTGGTTAACAACCGCTACCTAGTAGAAGCTCAAGGTATCAACTCTCTTGATGAGTACTTCGAGCTCGTGAACTTCTTATTAAAGAAGTAAGCCATTGATGAAAGGAAGCTTCGGCTTCCTTTTTTTTTGCTAGTTCAAAAATCATTATTGATAAATAATTAACCTGGAAGTTTAAAGCTTTACTGCTATTAATAACCCGTCCTAAGAACCGGTGGGCAAGGAGCCCTTGAATGAAAATAAAAATAACTCTCTTGGTATTGAGCGTTGCGGCTTCTCCCGCTTTTGCCAAGCTTGCAGACCAACAAGGTTTCAGTGGTGAAATCTCTCTCAATACCGGGGTTACCTCTTCCACCTCGAACTTTAATACCGATGCTGATAGCAATCTTTCATCCACAGATCAGAAGGCTTCTTCGGAAAGCTCTTTTCTGGTTGCTCCTTTAGGTAGTGTTGCTTATACCTTTGGTGAAAAGCTAAACCATCAGGTATACACAGGTACCGCGCGAGATGATGTAGCAACAGGTACTGTAGTTCTCGAAGTCGGTTACAAATACCAACTTGAGTCAGGCATGGTGATCGACGCTTCACTGCTGCCAACCATTATGTCTGGTGAAACTTGGGCTGATCCATACAACACCACATCAGCTCGCACCAAGACCGATGAAACTGGCAATGCGTTTCGTTTGAAGCTAAGCAACATTGCGGGCTCAGCTTTCTCGCTAGACATGGCCTATGCGACCAAAGATGTCGACAAGGATGATATTCAAGATCAAGAGCTCAAACGAGATGCCAATACTCTCTACTTGAAAGGTCAATATCGCCTGCCACTTAGTCGTACCATGATGCTTATTCCATCCGTCATCTATCAAACACGTGATGCTGATGGTAAAGCTGAATCTTACGACCAATTCGGTGGTGAGGTAAGCTTGTTTGGTGGCATGGGGCGTCACAAGTACGCACTAACAGCGGGTTACAACCAACGCTCTTACGATGCGAGCAACCCGATCTACGACAAGAAACGCAGCGACGACAATATCAACCTATTCGCCGCCTATGAGTATGATCAATTCATGGATTGGGAAAACTGGTCGTTTATTTCACTGGCAGGCTACGGCACCAGCGACTCGAACATTACCTTCTACGACGAGTCTCAATATATAGTTTCAGTTGGCTTGAACTACAAGTTCTAACCTTAGCGAGTATGAACTGCAATCCAACGAAAGCCTGCATCTAAGCAGGCTTTTTCTGCTTGCTAGACAGCTTGAGCCGTGAGTTGTTTCAGCAAGCGATCCATCGCGCGATAGCCTAGCGCTTCTGATAGATGTTTCTTTTCGATCTGCTCGTTACCGTCAAGGTCGGCAATGGTTCGTGCCACCTTAATAATTCGATGATAAGCACGAATCGATAAACCCAAGCGATGTAGTGCTGTCTCAAGAAACTCTGCATCTTCGCGTCGCAGTGGGCAATACTTCTCAATTTCTCGGCTACCTAACAGTGCATTCGATTTATGGTTGCGAGATAGCATTAACTCTCGCGCCTGCCTAACCCTTTGCTTAACTACTTGAGTGGTTTCACCGCGATCACCGCCTTCGGCCAACATTCCTTTTGGCAACAGAGGTATCTCCAATGACATATCGAACCTATCCAGCAAGGGCCCAGATAAGCGATTGAGGTAACGCAGGATGATCTGTGGGTTGGCGCGCGCCTGGTTACCTTCGTAATAACCCGTTGGACTTGGGTTAAGTGCACCGACCAATTGAAAACGCGCAGGAAAACGAGTCTTGCCCGCAGCACGGGAGATAATGATCTCGCCCGACTCTAGTGGCTCTCGTAATGAATCAAGCACCTTGCGCTCAAACTCCGGCATCTCGTCTAAGAACAATAAGCCGTTATGCGCTAAAGAGATCTCTCCGGGGCGAGGCACCGAACCACCACCCACTAATGCCGCCATTGAACTGGAATGGTGAGGAGAGCGAAAAGGTCGTTGCTTCCAGTTGTATTGATTGATTTCTTGTTGCGTTAACGAGGCCACCGACGCGGTTTCCATCGCTTCGTCATCACTCATTTCAGGTAATAGGTCACGCAGTCGAGAAGCGAGCATAGTTTTTCCGGTTCCGGGTGGGCCAAGAAACAATAAGTTATGATTCCCAGCAGCGGCTATCTCTAGAGCTCGCTTGCCTTGTTGTTGGCCGATAATATCTTGTAGGTCGCGAAGCACTGAAACATCAGCCTGATGATGTTCCGTTCTATATAGCCCAAGCTGAGCCTGTCCACACATGTCAGCACAAACCTCCAACAAGGTTTGTGCAGATTTATGCGCTCCCTTGCCCACCAGCGCAGCCTGATCACCGTTATGATGTGGGACAACTAAGCATCGCTCTACACTGTCGGCGGCTAACGTCGCAGGCAAAACGCCCTTTACCGAGCGAAGTTCTCCTGACAATGCCAACTCACCTATAAATTCATGTTGAGCTATTTTTGATGTCGGAAGCTGATCTGACGCCACCAAAATCCCAAGCGCGATGGGCAGGTCAAAACGGCCACCTTCTTTGGGCAAATCGGCTGGGGCGAGATTAACCGTGATTCTTTTCGATGGAAACTCAAAGCGAGAATTGATGATCGCGCTTCTCACTCGATCTTTAGATTCCTTGACCGTTGTTTCAGGTAGACCCACCAGCGTGAAGCCAGGCATTCCGTTGCTTATATGCACCTCAACGGTCACTTCTGGCGCCTCTACACCCACACTAGCTCGGCTATGAATTATCGCGAGTCCCATAACTTTCCTTTGTCTTTGATTTAAAAGTATTCGCTCTGGATATTCGTTGCTCACCAAAGCGATAAGGTTGTTATATAGCTTGGTGGAATGGTATTTTAATGTGAAAAAAGAATGACATTTCCCTTGTCATGCGGCAGATTTGTGTGATAACACTAGAGATGTAGACATTTACTGAAGACAATAAACGAGAAAACTCGAATATTATGATTTTTAACGCTCGCATTTACGCACTGATTAACCTGATTATCGTAGTCATTATTAAGACTGCGCGGGGGCGAGTGGGAAGAAAGTAACCACGAATTAGAAAAAACCCCCGCACTGACAAGTCCGGGGGTTTTTTCTAATTTAAACATTCGATTTTTATATTTTTGAGCATTTTCGGCTTTGCCGATTTACAGGAAGAATGGGAGCACAAGATGTGCAGAGACAAAGGAAACAGTTACCAAAATAAAGGTAATACGGGAGAATTCCGATGAAAGGCGCAGAACTAGTCGTATCCGCACTCAAGCAACAAGGAATTGAGACCGTATTTGGTTACCCCGGTGGTGCCATCATGCCAATCTACGATGCACTCTATGACGGCGGGGTTGAACATATCCTATGTCGCCATGAGCAAGGCGCCGCTATGGCCGCGATCGGCATGGCTAGAGCAACACAAGATGTCGCTGTTTGTATGGCAACCTCGGGACCAGGTGCAACCAACCTAGTCACTGGCCTTGCTGATGCCTTTATGGATTCAATCCCATTGGTTGCTATCACAGGTCAGGTTGCAAGTTCCCACATTGGTACCGATGCATTCCAAGAAATGGATGTGATTGGTATGTCTCTGTCATGTACTAAACACAGCTACCTAGTAACTGATATTGAAGAGCTAGCTCCAACCCTCGCTGAAGCGTTTGTGGTAGCAAAGTCTGGCCGCCCTGGCCCGGTTATCGTCGATATCGCTAAAGACGTTCAACTAGCAGAAGCACCTGTTAACGCTCTTCCTGAATTTACTCCACCCGCAATTCCTGTTGCGACAACTGATGCCATTGAACAGGCACAGTACTTTTTGTCTCAAGCGACCCGTCCTGTTTTATACGTAGGTGGTGGTGTTCAACTTGCTAAAGCAACCGATGCGGTTCGTGAGTTTTTACGCCTAAACCCAATGCCAGCAGTAAGCACACTGAAAGGCTTGGGCACTATCGAACGTGACGACCCACACTACCTTGGCATGCTGGGTATGCACGGCACTAAAGCCGCTAACCTTGTGGTTCAAGAGAGTGACCTGTTGATTGTTGTCGGTGCTCGTTTTGATGACCGAGTAACTGGCAAACTCGATACCTTTGCGCCGCATGCTAAGGTTATCCATATCGATATCGATGCCGCTGAGTTCAGCAAACTGCGTCTTGCCAATGCGCCAATTCGCGGTGACATCAACAAGATCATGCCTCAACTAGAGCTAAGCCAAGACATCTCCTCTTGGGTTCATCACTCTGAAGGTCTTCGTAGCTCATTCAAATGGCGTTACGACCACCCTGGTGATCTGATTTTTGCTCCACTGCTGTTGAAGCAACTGTCAGACATGATGCCAGCAAGCTCTATCGTATCGACTGATGTGGGCCAACACCAAATGTGGGCAGCTCAGCACATTCAGCCTCGCGATCCACAGAACTTCATTACCTCTGCCGGTTTAGGCACCATGGGCTTTGGCTTGCCAGCTGCAATGGGTGCTTCGGTTGGGCGTCCTGATGACCAATCTATTCTAATCTCTGGTGATGGCTCGTTCATGATGAACGTGCAAGAGCTTGGCACACTGAAACGCCGCCAAATCCCAGTGAAGATGGTGCTTCTAAACAACTCTCGCTTGGGTATGGTTCGCCAATGGCAATCGTTGTTCTTCGATGGCCGCCACAGTGAAACCATCCTAGATGACAACCCAGACTTCGTGATGCTAGCGAAAGCCTTCGATATCCCGGGTAAAACCATCACGCGCAAAGAAGAAGTAGAGCCAGCACTGAAAGAGATGCTAGAAAGCAAAACCGCTTACCTACTTCATGTTCTTATTGATGAAGAAGAGAACGTATGGCCACTAGTACCGCCAGGTGCTTCAAACAGTGAGATGTTGGAGAACACATAACATGAAAAGATACCTATTAGACATCAAAGCCGATGATAAGCCTGTACTACTAGAGCGTGTTCTTCGTGTTATCCGCCACCGTGGCTTTATTGTTAAGCAAGTCGCGGGCACTCAAAACCACGAAAGTAAAGTGGCGAGTGTAGAGATCATTGTAGACAGTGACCGTCCAATCTCTTTTTTGGTCAATCAAATCGAAAAGCTGTGGGATGTGCGTACCGTTGACGTTATCTCGATCAGCCGTAATGAACTGCCAAACAACAACTTACAACAAAAGATAAACGCATAAGGAACCGCAAACATGACAGCTAAAACAGCAGACTATATTTGGTTTAACGGTGAGATGGTTCCTTGGGCAGAGGCGAACGTTCACGTCCTGACTCACGCAATGCACTACGGTACTTCTGTGTTTGAAGGTGTTCGTTGTTACAACACACCAAAAGGGCCGGTTATCTTCCGTCACCCTGAACATGCTAAGCGCCTAAAAGACTCAGCAAAAATCTATCGCTTCCCTATTCCTTACACTGAGGAAGAAATTATGGAAGCGACTCGCGAAACGCTACGCCAAAATAAGCTAGAGTCAGCGTACATCCGCCCTCTAGGTTTCGTAGGTAACGTTGGTTTGGGTGTCTGCCCGCCAGAAAATACTGAGATGGAACTGATCATCGCTGCTTTCCCTTGGGGGTCTTACCTAGGCGAAGAAGCACTAGAAAACGGCGTTGATGCAATGATTTCTAGCTGGAACCGTGCCGCTCCAAACACGATCCCAACCGCAGCAAAAGCCGGTGGTAACTACCTATCTTCACTATTAGTTGGTGGCGAAGCTCGCCGTCATGGTTACGATGAAGGCATCGCACTGAGTGTTGATGGTTACCTTTCTGAAGGTGCAGGTGAGAATATCTTTGTAGTACGCAATGGCGTGCTATCAACGCCACCAGCGACCAGCGCAATTCTGCCGGGTATCACTCGTGATTCGATCATGACACTAGCAAAAGACATGGGGTATGAGATCCGTGAAGAGAACATTGCTCGTGAAGCGCTATACCTTGCCGATGAAGTATTCATGACAGGCACAGCGGCGGAAATCGTTCCGGTTCGCAGCGTAGACAAAATTACAGTAGGTGAAGGCAAACGCGGTCCTATCACTGAAAAAGTTCAAGCGGCTTACTTTGGTCTATTCAATGGAACCACTGAAGATAAGTGGGGCTGGTTAGACTACGTTTACCCAGCAGACCAAACTTCAGAAAACCAAACGCAAACAACTAAGTAAGCAACAGCCAAATATTTTATAAGGATTTAAGCAATGCCAATCTATCGTTCAGCAACGACTACCCACGGACGCAACATGGCTGGTGCGCGCGCTTTATGGCGTGCAACTGGCGTTAAAGATGATGACTTCGGTAAGCCAATCATCGCAGTTGTAAACTCTTTCACTCAATTCGTACCAGGCCACGTTCACCTTAAAGATATGGGTCAATTGGTAGCAGGTGAAATCGAGAAAGCGGGCGGTATCGCTAAAGAATTCAACACCATCGCAGTTGATGATGGTATCGCAATGGGTCACGGTGGCATGCTGTACTCACTGCCATCACGTGAGCTTATCGCGGATTCAGTAGAATACATGGTCAATGCACACTGTGCGGATGCGATGGTGTGTATCTCTAACTGTGACAAAATCACTCCGGGAATGATGATGGCAGCAATGCGCCTTAACATCCCAGTGATCTTTGTATCAGGCGGCCCAATGGAAGCGGGTAAAACTAAGCTTTCAGATCAAATCATCAAGCTAGACCTTGTTGACGCAATGATCCAAGGTGCCGATCCAACCATTTCTGATGAGCAAAGTGAGCAAGTAGAGCGTTCTGCATGTCCGACATGTGGTTCATGTTCAGGTATGTTCACAGCGAACTCAATGAACTGTCTAACAGAAGCGCTTGGTCTATCTCAGCCAGGTAACGGTTCTATGCTAGCAACCCACGCAGACCGTGAAGAGCTATTCATCAATGCTGGTAAGCGCATCGTTGACCTAACCAAGCGTTACTACGAGCAAGATGACGAATCAGCACTGCCTCGTAACATCGCAAACCGCGCAGCATTTGAAAACGCGATGGCACTGGATATCGCAATGGGCGGTTCTAGTAACACCGTTCTTCACCTATTGGCAGCAGCTCAAGAAGGTGAAGTCGACTTTGATATGGGTGATATCGACGAGATGTCTCGCCGCGTTCCACACCTATGTAAGGTTGCGCCTTCAACACCTAAATACCACATGGAAGACGTTCACCGCGCTGGTGGTGTTATGGCTATCCTAGGTGAACTAGACCGCGCAGGCCTACTGAACAACCAAACTCGCACTGTACTTGGCCTAAGCATGCAAGAGCAGCTAGCTCAATACGACATCATGCAGACAGAAGACGAAGCGGTACTTAAGTTCTTCCGCGCGGGCCCAGCAGGTATTCGTACCACCAAAGCCTTCTCACAAGATTGCCGTTGGGATCGTCTTGATGACGACCGTAAAGAAGGTTGTATCCGTACTAAAGAGAATGCATTCAGCCAAGAAGGTGGCCTAGCCGTACTTTCAGGCAACATCGCCGTTGACGGTTGTATCGTTAAGACAGCAGGTGTTGATGAAGAGAACCTGAAATTCCAAGGTCCTGCTATCGTATTTGAAAGCCAAGACACAGCCGTAGACGGCATCTTAGCGGGTAAAGTAAAAGCAGGCGAAGTGGTTGTTATCCGTTACGAAGGTCCTAAAGGTGGTCCGGGCATGCAAGAAATGCTCTACCCAACTACCTACCTAAAATCTATGGGTCTAGGTAAGTCTTGTGCTCTTCTAACTGACGGACGTTTCTCTGGCGGTACATCCGGTTTGTCTATCGGTCACGCTTCTCCAGAAGCAGCAAGTGGCGGTGTGATTGGTCTAGTAAACACTGGCGATATCATCACTATCGACATCCCTAGCCGTTCAATCACACTTGATGTGCCTGAAGCCGAGCTAGAAGCGCGTCGTGTTAAGCAAGACGCACTAGGCTGGAAACCAGAAAACCGTCAGCGTGAAGTGTCTTTCGCACTGAAAGCTTACGCAAGCATGGCAACCAGTGCCGACAAAGGCGCCGTGCGTGATAAGTCTAAGCTAGAGGGCTAGTCTATGAGTGATGACACGGTCAGTCCCCAAAAACAAACTGGCGCAGATTATCTGCGTCAGATCCTGAGAGCGCCGGTTTACGAAGCGGCAATCGTAACACCTCTACAGGATATGCCGCGTCTAAGCGCGCGCATTGGTAATCAGGTTCAGCTTAAACGAGAAGACCGTCAGCCGGTGCACTCGTTCAAGCTACGTGGTGCCTACAACATGGTATCAAGCCTTTCTGAGCAGCAAAAAGCTGCAGGTGTGATTGCTGCATCGGCGGGTAATCATGCTCAAGGTATGGCTCTGTCTGGCTCTAAGCTGGGCATTCAGACTACGATTGTGATGCCAAAAACCACGCCAGACATCAAGGTTGATGCGGTACGTGGCTTTGGCGGTAACGTGGTTCTGCACGGCAGCAACTTTGATGAGGCCAAGGCAGAAGCCGAGCGTCTTTCTGCTGAACATGGCTTTACCTTTGTGCCGCCTTTCGATCACCCACTGGTGATTGCAGGACAAGGCACGATGGGTATGGAGATGCTGCAGCAGAATGGTCATATGGATTACATCTTTGTGCCGGTTGGTGGTGGTGGCTTAGCTGCGGGTGTTGCTGTATTAGTAAAACAGCTGATGCCAGAGATTAAAGTCATTGCAGTAGAACCAGAAGATTCGTCTTGCTTAAAAGCGGCCCTCGATGCCGGTGAACCTGTGGTACTGGATCAGGTCAGTATGTTTGCTGATGGTGTTGCGGTTAAACGCATTGGTGAAGAGACATTCCGTCTTTGCCAACAGTACATTGACGGTCACATTGCAGTCTCTAGCGATGAGATATGCTCTGCGGTGAAAGACATCTTTGAAGACACTCGTGCGATTGCTGAACCTTCAGGAGCGCTTGCTCTGGCTGGTTTGAAAAAGTTTGCTGAACAGAACCAACTGCAAGACAAGCAATTAGCAACGGTATTGTCTGGTGCTAACACCAACTTCCACGGTCTGCGTTATGTCTCTGAACGTTGTGAACTAGGTGAGAAGCGAGAAGGTCTACTTGCGGTTACGATTCCAGAGCGACAAGGAGCATTCCTAGAGTTCTGTAATATTATTGGTGGTCGAGCGGTAACTGAGTTTAACTACCGCCACAACGACGAAAGCCTAGCGAATATCTTCGTTGGTGTACGCCTACAAGGTGGTCAAGAAGAACTCGAACACATCATCAATGACTTACGTGAGGGCGGCTACCCGGTTGTCGATCTCTCTGATGATGAGATGGCAAAACTGCACATTCGCTACATGATTGGCGGTAAACCATCGAAGCCACTGAAAGAACGCCTATACAGCTTTGAGTTCCCAGAGTACCCAGGTGCATTGATTAAATTCCTTGATACCTTAGGGACACACTGGAATATCAGCCTATTCAATTACCGTAACCACGGTGCCGACTACGGCCGTGTATTGTGTGGCTTTGAACTTGATGACGATGATTTGGCTCAGTTCTCAACACATCTACGAGAGCTTGGCTATCAGTGTAAAGATGAAACCGATAACCCTTCCTACAAGTTCTTCTTGTCATAAGAGTTAACGACCGAATCAAAAAGAGCGAGTATTTACTCGCTCTTTTTATTGGTGCTGATTCAACTCAAACTTGAAAAGGATCTTCTCGCTAAGATCATTAGACCGCCTTGCGATGATCCAACCAATCTTGGTGAAGTTGTTCACTCGATCCTAGGTATTTCACCATCCACTCGATCAACTTATGGTTATCGTCTTTTCGCCACACCAAACAACAATGACTCTGCGGACTCGGTTCAGGCAGTATTTTTTCCACCAGCAAGCCTTGTTCGATAATTGGCGCGGCAATGTGCCTCGGCATATAACCCACCCCTACTCCATTTTTAAGGCATTCAATTGCGCTATACCAATTGGGTAACAACAGGCGTCTTTGACTTGAGTAGTGGCCTGTGTGTCGCTTAGGGAGCACACTGGAGGTATCATCCAAGCAGATGGCTGGATATTGGCTCACGAACTCTTCATTGAGGTTCTGTTCGCGCACACACGGGTGACTTGGCGACATTACAAATGCCCAATCTAATTGCCCCATGTCTTTGACTTCAAAATCGCCACCAACTGGCACAGCTGAGGTGGCGCCAATCACGATATCCGCCCTGCCCTGTGCAATCGCTTCCCATGAGCCGTTGAATACCTCCATGTTGATCTGAAGTTCGGCAAACTCAAAGGTTTGATAGAACTCTTCAATCATCGGCTTCATCTTGTCGAGCTTCACCACATTATCGAGCGTCAGACGCAAGGTTTTCTTCCAACCTCGAGCTGCTCGACGAGTCTGGGCACTGACCTCTTCCATTTGCCTCAGTAGTGCACGCGCCTCTTCAATGAACAGTTCACCTGCCGGAGTGAGCTCAACCTTTCTCGGTAAACGCCTGAAAAGCAGCACATCCAGTTCTTGTTCGACCTGTCTGACACCATAACTGATCGCCGAGGGCACTTTGTGCAACTGCTCAGCCGCCGCGGTAAAACTGCCCAAGCGCGCTACCGTATCGAGCATTTCTAAAGAGGATTTAGAGAACATAAGCCTTCAAATTTTTTGATTGATAACCACATATTTTAGCGTTTTATTTTATCAGGTCTGAAAAATAGAATGTCAGCATAAATAAACAGGGGCTTTCACTTCTGTATATCAAACAATTTTTTTGATGATAAAAACATCACTACCTTTAGCTTAATGGCATCTTATGAATATTTCTAAATTTCAATTGGTCTACCTTGCAGTTCTTTCAATGCTTGGCTTTATTGCGACCGATATGTACCTTCCTGCATTTAAGGCAATGGAAGTTGATTTCGCAACCGGCCCAGAGCAGATTGCCCTGTCTTTAACGGTATTCCTTGGCGGTATGGCAATGGGTCAGCTTCTTTGGGGTCTGGCGAGTGACAAGTATGGTCACCGTAATACGCTGGCGGTTGGTCTTGTTATCTTTACTGCAGCTTCATTCGGCTTAGCATTCAGCACCGAGGTATGGCATCTACTGACACTGCGCTTCATTCAAGCGATCGGCGTATGTGCTCCTGCGGTAATCTGGCAAGCAATGGTTATCAAGCGTTACTCACAAAGCAGTAGCCAACAAATTTTTGCAACCATCATGCCTTTGGTTGCGCTATCTCCTGCATTAGCACCTCAGCTAGGTGTGTTACTGGCGGATAGCTTTGGCTGGCACAGCATCTTCATCACATTAACCTTGATGGGTGCACTGCTAGTGGCGACAACAATGGCTCAACCAAAAGAAGCGCCTGAAGTAAAACAGACATCGATTAAGACAGACATCAAGATGTTGCTTAAATCAAAGCCTTACATGGGTAATGTCTTAATGTTTGCTTCAGCATCTGCAGCGTTCTTCGCTTACCTAACGGGTATGCCAGAGATCATGGCTCAACTAGGTTATGAAGCAAAAGACATCGGTTTGAGCTTTATCCCACAAACAATCGCGTTCATGGCGGGTGGTTACTTCGGTAAGCAAGCAGTGAAGAAATATGGCGATGGCGTTGTACTAAGAAACCTTATCGGTTTGTTCAGTGTAGCGGCGATGCTTATCTTTATCGCATCACAGTGGGAACTGACGTCAATCTGGCCTCTACTTGCGCCTTTCTGTTTGATTGCTGTCGCAAACGGCGCACTTTACCCAATCGTAGTAAACCGTGCTCTATCAAGCGCTAAACAAAGCCCAGCAACAGCTGCTGGTCTACAAAACAGCCTGCAAATCAGTATCAGTGGCCTATCAAGTGCATTGGTCGCGGCAATGGCTAGCCAAGCACTAAGCGCGACGGGTATTGCCGTTGTGATCTGTTTGGGTGCGTTGTGGGTTGGCTATATTGTTTCGAACAAAGAGCTTTCTGAACACTTCGCGACACCTGACAACTCTCGAGTAGTCGCTGACGAGAAACAAGACTAGTTTCTAAGTTAACGAAAACAAAAAAGAGCGAGATTACTCGCTCTTTTTTTATATCTAGATAAATAAGAAAAAGCCAGTAGCGGTACTACTGACTTTCATTTAAATCATCTTATTTATTAAGAGACTACTTTTTCTTAGTCGGACGCTGCCAGTCAGCAATCTTACGTTCTTTCGCACGGCTGATAACTAGCTCATTTTCAGAAACATCGCGTGTTACGGTAGAGCCAGCTCCAACGGTAGCACCATTACCAATCGTAACAGGCGCTATTAATTGACTATCTGAACCAACAAACACGTCATCACCAATAATGGTCTTAAACTTATTCGCCCCATCGTAGTTACAAGTAATTGCACCCGCACCCACGTTTACGCGCTGACCAATTTCAGCATCCCCAAGATAAGTCAGGTGGTTGGCTTTAGAGCCTTCGCCAAGGCGAGTGTTCTTCACTTCAACAAAGTTACCGACGTGCGAGTTATTACGCATATCGGCACCCGGACGTAGGCGAGTGAATGGACCAACGGTACAGTCTTCCCCCACCGTTGCCCCTTCAATAACGCTGTATGGACGAACGATGGTGTTGTCGTCAATCTCACAGTCTTTCAGTACACATCCCGTACCAATAACCACATTATCACCAATGCTGACACTGCCTTCAATGATAACGTTAGTATCGATCTCGACATCCATACCGCACTGCAGATCACCGCGTAGATCAAAGCGGCTAGGGTCGCGTAGCATCACGCCTTGCTTCAATAGCTTATCGGCTTGCGTAGCTTGGTAAGCGCGCTCTAGGCGAGCCAGTTGCGAACGATCGTTAACGCCTTCCACTTCAATTGGGCTTACTGGGTGTACCGCTTCAACTGCACGACCTTCGTCGTGAGCCGCAGCGATAACGTCAGTCAGGTAATATTCACCCTGTGCGTTGTCGTTGCTTAGACCTGACAACCAGCGCTTCAGATCGCCACCAGTCGCCACCATAACGCCGGTATTGATCTCTTTGATAAGCTTCTGCTCATCCGTTGCATCTTTCTGTTCAACGATAGCCACAACAGGGCCATTACGACGAATAATACGTCCGTAGCCCATCGGGTTGTCTAACACGACAGTAAGTAGCGCGATGCCACCGTTTGGTTGAGCGTCTAATAGGTTTTCAATGGTTTCAGGTGAGATTAGTGGAACATCACCGTAGAGCACCAATACTTTTTCATCATCAGCGAAATGTGCAGATGCTTGATCCACAGCGTGACCTGTGCCGAGCTGTTCAGCTTGCAGTGCCCAGTTTACAGATTCTTCAGCTAAGGTAGCCTTCATCTGATCACCACCGTGGCCGTAAACCAGGTTGATGTTTTGAGCGCCTAGACCATTACATGTATCGATAACATGCTTCACCATTGGCTTACCCGCAAGTGTGTGCAGAACCTTTGGTGTGTTTGAATACATGCGAGTGCCTTTGCCCGCCGCGAGAATTACCGCGCTAAACTTCATTGTAAACCTATCCAACGTTATTTTTATTAAGCCGATATTGTAACCGTTTTTGGGCAAAAAATTAAATCGCAATAACCATTTAACCAGTAGTGATACGTAAAAGAAGCATTTTTGAGAATCTAAAAATGCAAAAAGGCGACCCTTAGGTCGCCTTTATCTCAGAGTCTGTAATCTTAAAAAGATTAACGACGCTGTTTTGTCAGTTCGATAACTCGTAACTGAGCAATGGCTTTAGCCAGTTCACCGGCCGCTTGTGCGAAGTCTATGTCGCCATGCTGATTTTGGATATTCTCCACAGCCTTGCGTTTAGCTTCTTCCGCCTTTGCTGCGTCTAGCTCTTCACCACGGATAGCTGTATCAGCCAGTACAGTCGCTGTACCAGGCTGAACTTCTACCATACCACCAGAAACATAAATAATTTCTTCGTGGCCGTGCTGCTTAACAATACGCACCATACCAGGCTTGATAGCGGTCAGCAGTGGAGTATGACCATGGAAAATACCAAGCTCACCCTCACTACCGGTCACCTGAAACGTCTCAACAAGGCCTGAGAAAATTTGTTTCTCTGCGCTTACAACGTCTAGGTGAAAGGTTATTGCTGCCATATCGCCTCCTAGTTAGCCTTATAGCTTCTTAGCATTCTCGATAGCTTCGTCAATTGCACCACAGTACATGAACGCTTGCTCTGGAATGTCATCGTATTCACCAGATAGAAGACCTTGGAAGCCACGTAGAGTCTCTTTAAGAGGTACGTAAACGCCTGGGTCACCTGTAAATACTTCCGCTACGTGGTAAGGCTGAGTTAGGAACTTCTCAATCTTACGAGCACGAGATACAACTTGCTTATCTTCTTCAGATAGCTCGTCCATACCTAGGATAGCAATGATATCTTTCAGCTCTTTATAGCGCTGAAGAGTAGACTGAACGCCACGAGCGATGTCGTAGTGCTCTTGTCCAACTACCAATGGATCCAGTTGACGTGAAGTAGAATCTAGCGGGTCGATCGCTGGGTATAGACCCATAGATGCGATGTTACGGTTAAGTACAACCGTTGCATCCAAGTGAGCGAACGTTGTTGCTGGAGACGGGTCAGTCAAGTCATCCGCTGGTACGTATACCGCCTGTACAGACGTGATAGAACCAGATTTAGTTGACGTGATACGCTCTTGTAGAACACCCATTTCTTCAGCTAGTGTAGGTTGGTAACCTACCGCAGAAGGCATACGACCTAGAAGTGCTGATACTTCAGTACCTGCTAGTGTGTAACGGTAGATGTTATCAACGAACAGTAGAACGTCACGACCTTCGTCACGGAAGCGCTCTGCCATTGTTAGACCAGTCAGTGCAACACGTAGACGGTTACCTGGTGGCTCGTTCATCTGACCGTAAACCATCGCTACTTTTGATTCTTCAGGTTTTTCGATGTTTACAACACCTGCTTCCTGCATCTCAAAGTAGAAATCGTTACCTTCACGAGTACGCTCACCTACACCTGCAAATACAGATAGGCCTGAGTGTTGAAGTGCGATGTTGTTGATAAGTTCCATCATGTTAACGGTCTTACCTACACCAGCACCACCGAATAGACCGATTTTACCACCCTTAGCGAATGGACAAATCAAGTCGATTACTTTAACACCAGTTTCTAGAAGAGCTGTCTCGTTAGACTGCTCTTCGTAGCTTGGAGCTTCACGGTGAATTGCGTAATGCTCTTCAGCACCGATTTCACCACACTCATCAATCGCGTCACCTAGGACGTTCATGATACGACCCAATGTCTTAGTACCTACTGGTACTGAGATTGGAGCGCCAGTATTTTCAACTGTCAAACCACGACGTAAACCATCAGAGCTACCCATTACGATTGCGCGAACTACGCCACCGCCAAGTTGTTGCTGAACTTCAAGAACTAGACGTTCTTGTACTTCATTAACATTCAGAGCGTCGTATACACGAGGTACTTCACCCTGTGGGAACTCTACGTCGACTACCGCACCGATGATCTGTACGATCTTACCTGTAGCCATCGTTAATCCTCTAACTATTTAGTTTTACCTAAGCTTAAACCGCAGCTGCGCCTGAAACGATCTCAGAAAGTTCTTGTGTAATCGCCGCTTGACGCGCTTTGTTATACACAAGTTCTAAGTCATCAATAATGTCACCAGCGTTATCTGTTGCTGATTTCATTGCAATCATTCGAGCCGCTTGCTCACAAGCAAGGTTCTCAACCACACCTTGGTACACTTGAGATTCGACATAGCGAACCAATAGTGCATCTAGTAGTGGTTTTGGCTCGGGCTCATAAATGTAGTCCCAAGAATGACTGCGTTTCATTTCTTCGCTGTCTGATTTAGGCAAAGGAAGTAATTGATCGATCGTTGGTTCTTGAACCATAGTGTTTTCAAACTTGTTGAACACTACGAACAGGCGATCTAATTCGCCTTCATCATATTTCTTCAGCATAACGCTTACAGAGCCAATCAAGTCTTCAAGGCTTGGACGATCGCCCAGACCAGAAACTTGAGCTGCTACTTTCGCGCCGCTGTTATTGAAAAATGCTGTCGCTTTAGAACCTACAATTGCAAGTTCAACGTCAGCACCTTTCTCAGACCAATCTTTCATGTCGTTCATGGCTTTCTTGAACAAGTTAATGTTCAAACCACCACAAAGACCACGGTCTGTAGAAACGATGATGTAACCAACACGTTTGGCTTCACGTTCCTCAAGATAAGGATGCTTATACTCGAGGCTACCATTAGCCAAATGACCGATCACTTTACGCATTGTTTCTGCATATGGACGAGTAGCTTCCATTGCGTCTTGAGAACGACGCATTTTTGAAGCTGCTACCATTTCCATTGCTTTCGTAATCTTCTGTGTGCTTTTAACACTACCGATTTTATTACGTATCTCTTTTGCGCCGGCCATCGTTACTCTCCGTTAATGGTATGAGGTGGCCCTAAGACCACCTACCAATTACCAGGTCTGGGTTGCTTTGAAATCGTCAACAAGCTTCTTCAGCTCAGCTTCGATTTCTTTATTGAAAGCACCCGTCGTGTCGATCTGTGTTGCTAGATCGGCATATTGACCACGAGCAAACGACAGTAAAGCAGCTTCAAAGTCTAGAACTTTAGAAAGTTCAACGTCTTGAAGGTATCCACGCTCTGCAGCGAAGATTACTAGAGCTTGGTCAAATACAGACATAGGAGCGTATTGCTTCTGCTTCATCAGTTCTGTAACTTTTTGACCGTGGTCTAGCTGCTTCTTAGTCGCTTCATCAAGATCCGAAGAGAACTGAGCAAATGCTGCAAGTTCACGGTATTGAGCTAGAGCAGTACGGATACCGCCAGATAGCTTCTTGATGATTTTAGTCTGCGCCGAACCACCTACACGAGAAACTGAGATACCTGGGTCAACAGCTGGACGTACGCCCGCGTTGAATAGCTCAGTTTGTAGGAAGATCTGACCATCAGTAATCGAGATTACGTTCGTTGGTACGAATGCAGATACGTCACCAGCTTGCGTTTCGATGATAGGAAGAGCAGTTAAAGAACCCGTCTTGCCTTTCACTTCGCCTTTAGTGAATTCTTCTACGTAGTGTTCGCTTACACGAGCAGCACGCTCTAGTAGACGAGAGTGAAGGTAGAAAACATCACCAGGGAACGCTTCACGACCTGGTGGACGCTTAAGCAGTAGTGAGATCTGACGGTAAGCGACAGCTTGCTTAGATAGATCATCATAAACAATCAGTGCATCTTCACCGCGATCACGGAAGTATTCACCCATCGCACAACCAGCATACGGTGCAAGGTATTGCAGCGCTGCAGATTCAGAAGCCGATGCAACAACAACAACAGTGTTTGCTAGTGCGCCGTGCTCTTCTAGTTTGCGAACTACGTTAGCGATAGTCGACGCTTTTTGGCCGATTGCAACGTAGATAGAGAAAATACCAGAATTTTTTTGGTTAATAATCGCATCGATCGCCATCGCTGTTTTACCAGTCTGACGGTCACCGATAATAAGTTCACGCTGACCACGACCGATAGGGATCATTGAGTCAACTGACTTGTAACCAGTTTGAACAGGTTGATCTACCGATTTACGGTCGATTACACCTGGTGCGATAATTTCTACAGGCGAAGTCAATTTCGCATCAATAGGACCTTTACCATCAATTGGCTCACCTAGCGTGTTTACCACACGACCAAGCATTTCAGGACCTACTGGTACTTCGAGAATACGACCCGTACCTGTAACTTTCATGCCTTCCTGTAGGTCAGCATATGGGCCCATTACAACAGCACCAACCGAATCACGGTTCAAGTTAAGTGCTAGCGCGTAACGGCCACCCGGTAGTTCAATCATTTCACCTTGCATCACGTCCGCTAGGCCGTGAATGCTAAGGATGCCATCGCTTACCGAAACGATAGTACCTTCATTGCGAGCTTCACTAACAACGTCGAAAGATTCAATACGTTGTTTAATTAGATCGCTAATTTCAGTGGAATTAAGTTGCATGCTCCAATCCCCATTAAGACTGCAATGCATCGCTCAGGCGGTCTAAACGACTGCGCGCTGAGTTATCGATGACTAGGTCTCCGGCTCGAATAATAACTCCACTAAGTAGAGTCTCATCTATACTGCAATTCAGCTGAACTTTGCGCGCTAAGCGCTGTTCCAATTTGCTGCTGATCTCTGCGCGTTGTTCTTTAGAAAGTTCAACCGCTGAAGTGACTTCAACGTCGATCTCTTTCTCGTGCTCTTGTTTGAGCAATAAGAACTCTTTGCAAACATCAGGAAAAGCCATTAAGCGGCCATTCTCTGCCATTACTTTTATCAAGTTCTGGCCGAATTCATCAAATTGTTCGCCACAAATTACAATGAATACTTCAGCTAATTTTTCAGCAGTTTGAGAGCTGCTTAAGAAATTGTGAACATCATCATTTTGTGCCACTTCGGCAGCAAAAGTAAGCATCTGACCCCATTGGTCTAGCTCACCTTTCTCTACCGCAAAGTCAAACGCTGCTTTAGCATAGGGGCGTGCGATTGTAGTCAAATCAGACATATACAGCCCCTTGCTTTAAAGTTTTGCAGTAATGTTGTTAAGAAGATCATCGTGTACATCTTTATCGATTGTACGCTCAAGGATTTTCTCAGCACCAGCAATTGCCAGAGTTGCGACTTGTTTGCGCAGGTCATCACGGGCACGTGTGCGCTCAGCTTCAATTTCGGCTTCCGCTTGCGCTAAGATTTTCTGGCGTTCTGCCTGAGCCTCTTCGCGAGCTTCATCAATAATTTGAGCCTTGCGTTTATTTGCCTGTTCAATAACCTCAGTTGCGGTGCGCTTCGCTTCTTTCAATTGGTCAGAAGCGTTGGCTTGTGCTAGATCCAAGTTTTTAGCAGCGCGTTCAGCGGCTACTAGACCGTCAGCAATTTTTTTCTGACGCTCTTCAATTGCTTGCATGATTGGTGGCCATACATATTTCATGCAGAACCAAACAAACATAGAAAAAGCAATTGCTTGACCTAACAGAGTTGCGTTCATATTCACAACAGCTACCCCTCGTTAAGAATCAACTACAAAAATTTAATTAACTAATTAACAGTTAATTAGCCTGCTAGTTGACCAACAAATGGGTTAGCAAACGTGAATAGTAGTGCGATTACGATACCGATCATTGGAACAGCATCCAGTAGACCAGCGATGATGAACATCTTAACTTGTAGCATTGGAGCCATTTCAGGTTGACGCGCAGCGCCTTCTAGGAATTTACCACCAAGAATAGCAAAACCAATTGCAGTACCTACGGCACAAAGACCAACAATAATAGCAACAGCGATTGCTGAAAAACTTAGTACAGTTTCCATTTACGTTCTCCGATTAACATTAATAGTTAGAATAAAACTTAAAAATTTTTAGTGATCGCCATCTTCATGGGCCATTGATAAATAAACAATTGTTAACATCATGAAAACAAATGCTTGAATCAAAATAACCAAGATATGGAAGATAGCCCAAGGTAGAGAGCCTACCCATTGTAAATACCACGGTAGCATTGCCGCACAAAGAATGAATACAACCTCACCTGCGAACATGTTACCGAATAGACGCATACCAAGTGATAGAGGCTTCGCGAGTAGCGATACCACTTCAATCAGTAGGTTAAACGGGATCATGATTGGGTGATTAAATGGATGTAAAGCAAGTTCTTTGGCGAATCCACCTAAGCCTTTTACTTTGATGCTGTAGTAGATCATCAGAGCAAAAACACCTAAGGCCATTGACATGGTTATATTAACATCAGCTGAAGGAACCACTTTCAAATAAGGGATACCTAGCCAATGCTCCGCAGGATATGGTAAGAAATCGATAGGCACTAAGTCCATCAAGTTCATTAAAATAATCCAGCAGAATATAGTCAGTGCTAATGGAGCAATCAGAGGGTTGCGGCCATGGAAAGTGTCTTTAACGTTGCCATCAACGAATTCAACTACCATTTCAACAAAACACTGAAGCTTACCAGGTACACCTACTGTTGCTTTCTTAGCGACTGAGCGAAAAACCCAAAGGAATAACATCCCTGTCAACACCGAAAAAAACAGACTGTCTATATGTACGTTCCAGAAACTTGTCTCCTCTACAAGACCAAACTTAGCTAAAGAAAGGTTTTGTAAGTGGTGCTCAATGTATCCGGATGCTGTTGGCGCAGCCATAACTCATCCTATTTTTTATTGTTAATGAAAAGCACTGGCGCAAAGATATTAATACCTAGAACCAGTAAATAGGTCAGTTTGAGGGGAACTAATTCCACCTGCATATACATGTAGACAATAGAGAATAGTAGAACTGTGATAAGGATTTTTAGCGCTTCGCCTGCATAGAACGACGCCGCAACTAACTTAGTTGCGCGAGCTCCACTAAATAGGAAAGCACACACACAAAAAACTGCATTTGCGATGACAAAAATACCGCCACCGATTAATGCAGCAAAACCCCAATCAGGATTAACAGCTAAACCTAACCCTATCGCCACTAATATAACCGCGCTAAGCTCGATCAATAACATTTGCTTTGCAAGCACTCGTCCTGGTCTTGCTAACGCCGCTACCATGTATTCGTTCCTCTTTTAAGCCTTCTTTACTACTCGCTTAAAAGCGTGCTGAGAAATTGGCGAAAATTATACGTTCAGCCAAATTGATTGCAATAACAATGCAGCAATCATTTACATTTTTGCATACAAACCTACAACTTTTGTACGAAATTACTTGTTTATTACATAATTGACCTAAATCAATTATCTCATTTAGTACTCTAGTTTAGCAATAAGTTGCTCTAATTTGTGAGGCTCATCAAGAGTAATTGTCACTTTTGACTTACCGCTAACAGAACGAGTAACTGAAACGTTTGCTTGCAATTTTTCCGTGAGTCTTCGTGAAAGTTCGATAGCTTCTGTGTCTTCAGGCTTCGATTCACCTTCAACGTCTGGTTTTAAGCACTTTTTGACAAGCTGCTCAGTTTGACGCACGGTCATTTTTTTGGTTGCCGCAGTGTTGGCTGCTTCAATCTGGGTATCACCTTCAAGCGCAAGCAATGCTCGAGCATGACCCATTTCCAGTTGTTTATTGGAAACTAAACCTTTTACTTCATTTTCTAACTGATTTAGACGTAATAAGTTACTAACCGTTGCTCTCGATTTACCGATCACTTCGGCGACTTGTTGATGTGTCAGCTCGAATTCGTTCTGTAAGCGCTCTAGCGCTTGTGCTTCTTCGATAACATTCAAGTCTTCACGCTGAATGTTCTCAATCAATGCCATCGCAATCGCAGCTTTGTCTTCAACCTTCTTGACCAAGCACGGCACCTGTTTTAAGCCAGCTTGACGCGCAGCTCTCCAACGGCGCTCACCAGCAATAATCTCATATTGTCCATACGCTAAAGGACGCACGACGATCGGTTGAATAATACCTTGAGATTGAATAGATGCGGCCAGCTCTTCTAGCGCTTCTGGCGCCATATCCTTACGCGGTTGATATACGCCTGGCTTCAAGCTACCGATAGCAATCTCTGTGAACTCGCCTTCTGCAGACAAAGCCTGACTATGAGAAGCAACTTGTTGTTTTTCACGAGCCAATGAGCTAGTTGCAAGTAATGCATCTAACCCTTTTCCTAAACCACGCTTAGACATTGAGCGAATTCCTTTGGTTAGACCTATACTGGGACTTCTTCACGACGCAACATTTCGCCTGCAAGAGCAAGATATGCCTTCGCTCCTGCGGAATATTTGTCGTAGTACATTGCTGGCTTGCCATGACTAGGCGCTTCTGCCAGACGCACATTTCTAGGGATAACAGTTCGGTAGACTTTGCTACCAAAATGTTTTTTGAGTTGATCAGATACTTCGTTCGATAAGCGGTTACGAGGATCGTACATAGTACGTAGAAGACCTTCGATCTTAAGATTCTCGTTTACTACCGCAGCGAGTTTACTGATGGTATCCATCAACGCAGTCAAACCTTCCAAAGCAAAGTATTCACATTGCATAGGAACCAATACGGAGTCGGCCGCAGCCATCGCGTTGATTGTAAGAAGGTTTAATGAGGGCGGACAATCAATAAAGATGAAATCATAGTTATTGCGAATGGGTTCGAGTGCATTTTTTAAACGAACTTCACGAGCAAACACTTCCATCAGCTTGATTTCTGCCGCAGTAACATCACCGTTCGCGGCGATGAGGTCATAATTGCCAGATGTACTCCGGCAAACCACCTCATCAAATGGGGTGTCTTCAACCAACAAATCGTAAGCTGTTGCTTCAACTTGATACTTGTCGACACCGCTCGCCATAGTGGCATTACCTTGAGGATCGAGGTCAACAACCAATATCTTGCGTTTTGTTGCCGCCATTGATGCTGCTAAATTAATGCAAGTTGTTGTTTTTCCTACGCCACCCTTCTGGTTGGCAATTGCTACGATTCTACCCACTATGGCCTCGCTGATTATCCCTGACGCGATAAAGTAACTAGATGACGCTCTCCATCAAGCTCTGGCACTTGCAAAGCTTTAATGTCTGTCACTGAACACCATTCAGGTAACAGGTCGATTTCGTCTCTAGGATGTTGTCCCTTAAGAGCCAAAAATACACCGGATTGCTCTTTAGGTAAATGGTGACACCACTCTACCATGTCTGTCATTGACGCAAATGCACGACTGAGCACTGCATCAAACTTTTCTTCTGGTTGAAATTCTTCAACGCGACTTTGAACCGGTACCACGTTGTCGATACCCAGCTCATGAATCACCTGTTTGATAAAACGAATACGCTTACCTAGGCTGTCTAGCAAGTAAAACTCGCAGTCTGGATTCATGATTGAGAGCGGAATCCCCGGAAGACCAGGTCCCGTACCCACATCGATAAAGCGCTTACCTTGTAAGTGAGTGCTAACAATGATGCTATCTAAGATATGTTTCACCATCATTTCTTGCGGGTCACGAACTGACGTTAGGTTGTAAGCCTTGTTCCACTTGTTCAGTAACTCAACGTAGCCAACCAATTGGCCACGTTGCTTTTCAGATACTTCAAGTTCAGTCTGGCCAATCAGGTGATCCAGTTTTTCGCGTAATGCGCTCATTATGCTTCCTCACCTTTTTTCAGCAGGCCGTGTTTTTTCAAATAAACCAACAGAATTGAGATTGCTGCAGGCGTAATACCTGAAATTCGAGAAGCAATACCAATTGAGTCAGGCTTAGCAGTCGTTAGTTTAAGAACCACTTCGTTAGAAAGTCCTTTCACCTTGCTGTAATCGATATCAGCAGGCAATTTGGTATTTTCATGACGCAGTGATTTTTCAATTTCGTCTTGTTGACGCTGGATATAACCATCGTACTTCACTTGGATCTCAACTTGCTCAGATGCTTGTTGATCTTCCAATGCAGGGCCAAAACGATCCAATGCCGTTAGTTGTGAATAAGTCATTTCAGGGCGACGAAGAAGATCTTCACCGCTCGCTTCACGAGACATTGGTGTTTTCAGAATTTGGTTCAGTTGATCAATATCTTCAGATTTTGGATTAATCCAAGTCTCTTTCAGACGTTGACGCTCCTTCTCCATGTTTTCCATCTTCTCGTTGAAACGAGCCCAACGAGCGTCATCAACAAGGCCAAGTTCACGCGACTTTTCAGTCAAGCGGATATCGGCGTTGTCTTCACGAAGCAGCAGACGGTATTCCGCGCGAGACGTAAACATGCGGTAAGGTTCTTTGGTACCCATGGTAGATAGGTCGTCGATAAGCACGCCCATGTAAGCTTGGTCACGACGTGGACTCCAGCCTTCTTTGCCTTGAGTAAACAAACTTGCATTCAGACCGGCCATCAAGCCTTGTGCAGCCGCTTCTTCATAGCCAGTGGTACCGTTGATTTGACCCGCAAAGAATAGACCTTTGATAAACTTAGTTTCGTAAGTCAGCTTAAGGTCGCGAGGATCAAAGAAATCGTACTCAATCGCATAGCCAGGGCGAACGATATGAGCATTTTCAAAGCCCTTCATCGAACGAACAATTTGAACCTGTACATCAAACGGCAGACTGGTAGAGATACCATTCGGGTATAGCTCGTGAGTCGTTAGACCTTCTGGCTCAATAAAAATTTGGTGACTGTTCTTGTCAGCAAAACGCATTACTTTGTCTTCAATCGAAGGGCAGTAACGAGGGCCAATGCCTTCAATCACACCCGCGTACATAGGGCTGCGATCAAGGTTGGCACGAATTACGTCATGCGTATTTTCATTGGTATGCGTGATGTAACATGGAATTTGACGAGGTTGTTGAGCTCGGCTGCCCATGAACGAGAAAACAGGCGTCGGGTTATCACCGTGCTGAACCTCAAGCTCAGAAAAATCAACGCTACGCGCATCGATACGAGGAGGAGTACCTGTTTTCAGGCGATCAACTCGGAATGGAAGATCACGAAGACGGTCAGCCAGTGCGATCGATGGTGGATCACCAGCACGGCCACCTGAAGAACTTTCCATACCAATATGGATCTTGCCGCCTAGGAATGTGCCCACAGTCAGAACCACTGCGCTTGCGCGGAACTTAAGGCCCATCTGCGTTACCACACCTACCACTTGATCCTGTTCAACGATCAAGTCATCAACCGACTGTTGGAACAAAGTCAGGTTTGGCGTGTTTTCAAGAACGTTACGAACAAAGGCTTTGTACAGTGCGCGGTCAGCTTGTGCACGAGTAGCACGAACCGCAGGGCCTTTTGATGCGTTCAATGTTCTGAACTGAATACCTGCATGATCAATAGCTTGCGCCATTAATCCACCCATTGCATCGACCTCTTTTACCAAGTGGCCCTTACCGATCCCGCCAATGGCTGGGTTACAAGACATTTGTCCTAGTGTATCGATATTATGAGTAAGTAATAACGTACTTTGACCAGTACGTGCAGATGCGAGTGCGGCTTCCGTTCCTGCATGGCCACCACCAACAACGATGACGTCAAATTTTTCGTGATAAAGCATGAACCGACCTCAGGTATTCAAACGTTTTCTAGATTGATAAAAAGGAGCGATATTCTACCTGTTTTCATAGCCTGAGAAAACGTTTTTGGGATTTTTCGAAAAAGCTGTTTTTAATTAATATAGATAAGATCTTTAAGGAGATCTTTTATTAGATCTATTATTAGGATCGAGGGTATCTGTGGATAAGTCGGAAATGATCAACGAGATCATGGATCTTTTTTGGATCAAATGATGTGATCTAACTTTGATCAGGATGAGGATTAGCTGGGATCAAAATGGCTACTTATTCACAGGAGGAAATTAGCCTAAAACTTGTTATTTGGATAACTATAGGTTAATCACCGTATATGTATGATCTTATCCACAGCAGAAATTGAAAATAGATCGCTAATTTTCGATGTTTTTGAAAAAAGTTATTCACAATCACGATGTTCAGAGACAAAAAAAGCGGCATAAGCCGCTTTTTGAGAGAGGAGAGAGGTTAAAACTGGTCGCTATGATCGTTGAACCAAGCTTCTGCTGCGTCTTCTGGTACCGGAGTTTCCAATACATCGATGGTAAAACAGTCAGAAATAGGCTGAGCACCGAGCTCTTTCATCTGGCTGTGGACTGATTTTCCCGCCAAACAGAAGGTATCGTAACTCGAATCACCAAGCGCCACGACAGCAAAGCGAACCGGGCTTAAATCTGGAGATTGCTGGGTCAATGCGTCGATAAACGGCTTAATATTATCTGGAAATTCACCCGCACCATGAGTTGAAGTCACCAGCAACCAAAAGCCTTGTTGGGGAATATCATCGAATTCAGGCTGATTATGAAGGGTGATCTCGTGGCCTTGCTCTTCAAGAAGATCATTAAGGTGATCGCCAACGTACTCTGCACCACCTAAGGTGCTGCCTGTAATAATGTGGATCATTAAGCTGTCCTTACTAAAGAAAAAGGCCAGCATGAGCCGGCCTTTAAAGGTTATTTACCAATACAGAAAGAGGTGAAGATACGGCCGAGTAGGTCATCGGAACTGAATTCACCAGTAATCTCGTTAAGGTGTTGCTGCGTTATACGCAGTTCTTCTGCCAAGATTTCCCCTGCCATATAGCCTTCGAGCTGTTGCTGGCCAATATCTAGATGCTCAGATGCGCGTTCTAGGGCATCTAAGTGGCGACGACGTGCCATGAAGCCACCTTCATTGCCACCAGCAAAGCCCATGCAATCTTTTAAGTGATTACGTAGTGCATCAACGCCTTGTCCCGTCTTTGCTGATAGTCGAATCAGAGTTGGATCATTAACATGGCAAATCCCGAGATCTTCACCGGTTTGATCGGCTTTGTTACGAATCACGGTCATTCCGATGTTATTCGGCAGACGATCAACGAAATCTGGCCAGATATCTTTCGGGTCGGTTGCATCGGTAGTGGTGCCATCGACCATAAATAAAACGCGATCGGCTTGAGCAATTTCTTCCCAAGCGCGTTCAATACCGATTTTTTCGACTTCATCCGAGGCTTCACGCAGGCCTGCGGTATCAATAATGTGCAGTGGCATACCATCAATATGGATATGTTCACGAAGTACATCACGGGTTGTACCTGCAATATCAGTCACAATCGCGGAGTCTTTACCCGATAATGCATTCAGTAAGCTCGACTTACCGGCATTAGGACGACCTGCAATCACCACCTTCATACCTTCACGCATGATGGCACCTTGATTGGCTTCTTGGCGAACCGCTTCGAGGTTGTCGATGATAGCTTGTAAGTCAGCACTTACTTTACCGTCAGCAAGGAAATCAATCTCTTCTTCTGGGAAGTCGATAGCGGCTTCAACATAGATGCGTAAGTGAATCAGAGAGTCCACCAGCGTATTAATGCGTTTCGAGAACTCACCTTGCAACGATTGCAGAGCTGATTTCGCCGCTTCTTCTGAACTGGCATCAATGAGGTCAGCAATCGCTTCTGCTTGGGTTAAATCCATCTTGTCGTTCAAGAAGGCACGCTCCGAGAACTCACCTGGGCGTGCTGCGCGTAGCCCTGGAATAGCGAGGATGCGCTTGATGAGCATATCCATTACCACAGGACCACCGTGGCCTTGCAGCTCTAAAACGTCTTCACCGGTAAACGAGTGCGGGTTAGGAAAGTAAAGCGCGATGCCTTTGTCTAGCTCTAAACCATCGTGAGATTTAAAAGGGGTGTACTCAGCGTAACGTGGTTTCAGTACTTTGCCGGTAACTTCAAGCGCAACTTGGGCTGCTTGTGGGCCTGAAACGCGAATAATACCGACGCCGCCACGGCCGGGTGCAGTCGCTTGAGCAACAATCGTATCTGTAGTCATAGTTGTGCCTGCTAGCATGTGAAAGCCAAAAAGGGGCGCTCACGATTAATCAATTAGCTGAATTGTAATCAGCTAAAAACAAAAAGGCGACCTTTTGGTCGCCTTTCTTTGTCTCTTTCTATTATCGAACTTACTTAGAATGTAAGCCTTTCTTTTCCAGCGCGCGGTAGATAAGTGTTTGCTGAATCAGAGTTACGATGTTCGATACTAGCCAGTATAGAACCAGACCTGAAGGGAAGAACAGGAAGAAGAATGTGAACATAACCGGCATAAAGGTCATGATCTTCTGCTGCATTGGATCCGTTACAGTTGTCGGGCTCATCTTCTGGATTAGGAACATTGAAGCACCCATCAGAAGTGGCAAGATGTAGTATGGGTCTTGTGCTGAAAGGTCAGTAATCCAACCGAAGAACGGTGAGTGACGCAGTTCAACAGACTCCATTAGTGCCCAGTATAGCGAAATGAAGATAGGCATTTGCAGAAGGATAGGTAAACAGCCACCTAGTGGGTTTACTTTCTCTTTCTTGTAAAGCTCCATCATTTCTTGGCTCATGCGTTGACGGTCGTCGCCGATACGCTCACGCATTGCAGTCAGCTTAGGCTGAAGCATACGCATTTTCGCCATAGACGTGTACTGAGCTTTCGTTAGTGGGTACATAGCACCACGAACGATGAAAGTTAGACAGATGATTGCCAGACCCCAGTTCACAACGATGCCTTGAATGAACGAAAGCAGAGTATGAAGTGGTTTAGCAATGAACCATAACCAACCGTAGTCAACTACTAGGTCTAGGTTAGGTGCAACAGCAGCCATTTGGTCTTGAAGTTTAGGACCAACCCAAAGCGTTGCTTTGAAGTTTGCTTCGTCGCCAGTAGCGATGGTTTTGTTCGGCATGCGAACACCGATGTCGCCAAGGTTACCAATTACACGAGTGTAAAGGTTGCTGCCTACTTCGTCGCGTGGGATCCATGCACTTGCAAAGTAGTGCTGAATCATCGCTGCCCAACCTTGACCGTTTGCTAGGTTAAGAGACAGGTTGCGATCTTGCATGTCGTCGAAGCTGTATTTTTTGTAACGCGTATCTTCCGTAGAGTAAGCACCACCACGGTAAGTTGGCATTGTTAGGCTACCGCCGTCATCCATTACGTTCTGACGCAGGTGAGCGTACATGCCGAATGTCGCGTTGTTACCAGAGTTGTTGACTACATCGTATTCAACATCCATTGCGTAGCTGCCACGCTTAAGGATGAATGTTTTCGTGTAATCAAGGCCGTTCGCTTGGTAAGTCATCGGGATGCGTAGTTCATCCTGACCATCAGCAAGCGTGAAGCTGTCTGCTGAAACTGTGTAGCTTGGGCGGTTTGTGCTGCTTAAATCGATACCTTGAGGACCCACTAGACCGCTTTGTGCGATAAATTGGTGACCTGGTTCGTTTTTAAGAAGAACAAACGTATCTTCAGAATCGAACTCAGCAGAGTAATCGTTTAGGTTTGCTTTAACGACATCACCACCAACCGTATCAATTGACAGAGTCAGTACATCAGTTGTTACTGTGATAGTTTTAGCAGAAGAAGCAACTTGACCAGGAGCCGGGTCTAGATCATCTGCATAAGATGGCGCTGGTAGGGTGCTGCCAGATTGTGCCTGCTCAACCGCTTGTGGTGCTGGATTCTGAGCTACGTTCCATTGTTGGAACAGTAGGAAAGAAACCAAAGCCAATGCGATTAACAGGATATTACGTTGAGAATCCATCGTTATTTATCTCTGTCTTGTTTTTGGACTGGTGGAACGGGGTCAAAGCCCCCTTCGTTCAAAGGATGGCATTTTAATAGACGTTTGCCTGATAACCAACACCCTTTTACAAAACCGTGAGCTTTCAACGCTTCTATCGCATATAAAGAGCAGGTTGGAGTAAATCGGCAGCGTGGGCCGATGAGTGGACTAATAAACCATCTATAAAAATAGATGGGTATTAGCGCTATCCACGCGAAGGGCGAGACAGGCGAAGCCATAATTTGTCGAGTAGCTTGAACATTTCTTCATTGCTTAAATCTTGCGCGCTCTTCTTAGCGATTACAACAAAATCTTTGTTAGGAAGTTTGTGTTGAGTGTTACGAAAGCTTTCACGAGTAAGACGCTTGAATCGGTTACGACCCACGGCGGTTTTAATCTGCTTTTTCGGAACGGCTAATCCAAGACGAGGATTTGAAAGAGAGTTATTTCGGGCAATGATGGTGAAATGAGGGGAGCCAGCTCGATGAGCTTGCTTGAAGACATTTTGATAATGTTCGGGAGTTAACAAGCGTAACTCCCGACCGAAGGCTAGCTTATTCAAAATAATCAAAGATTACTTAGAAAGACGCTTACGGCCTTTTGCACGACGTGCATTGATTGTTGCGCGACCGTTCTTAGTAGCCATGCGAGCACGGAAACCGTGAGTACGCTTACGCTTTAGAACTGTAGGTTGAAAAGTGCGTTTCATTGTAATTACCTTACTGATCAGTAGTTTTAGGTTTTTGTTAAACCCGGCGTGGGCATTTTTTCTCTTCTTTATATAAGAAAGGAAAACCGACGCCTCTCAACAAAGAGGCGGAATTGTAATCACTGTCACAAAAAGTGTCAATGATTGGGTTAACTAAAATTCCGGTCGGGGGATTATACGTAGAATAACTAAAATCACAAGGATCCTTAGTCGATCCCAACCTTATTTAAGAATTTTTTTAATTTAGGATCCTGTGGATTACCAAAAATATCCTGTGGAGATCCCTGCTCGATAATATGACCGTCAGCCATGAAGATCACTCGGTCTGCGACCTCTCTCGCGAACTGCATTTCATGGGTAACCACCAGCATGGTTTGATGCTGATTTGCCAGTTTTTTCATTAGGTTAAGCACTTCGCCAACCCACTCAGGATCGAGCGCTGAAGTCGGCTCATCAAACAGTAAAAGCTCGGGTTGTAGTGCCATTGCACGGCCAATACCCACCCGTTGTTGCTGGCCACCAGAGAGCGCGGCTGGGTAGCTATCACCTTTGTCACCTAAGCCAATATCATCAAGTATTTGTTGTGCTTTTTCATGGGCTTGCTGTTTTTTCCAACCACGAACGGTAATTAAACCTTCAGCAATATTCTGTCTCGCGGTTTGGTGAGCGAACAGTGCATAGTTTTGGAACACAAAACCGGTCTTACGACGCAGTGCAAGCACCTCTGCCTTAGTGTGTTTCTGAGTATCAACCTTGATATCATCAATCGAAATCGTGCCTTGATCGGCTTGCTCTAGAAAATTCACACAACGCAGTAGGGTAGATTTACCCGTACCACTTGAACCTATGATGACAATTATCTCACCTTGTTTGATTTCTAGGTCGATCCCTTTCAAAACTTCGGTGTCACCAAACTGCTTGTGGATACTTTGTAATTTGATCATCGTACATACGCCTTATTCAGTTTCACTTCGGCCCAAATTTGAATACGAGTGAGGATAACCACCACGCCCCAGTAAATCAGTGCGACTGCTAAGAAAGCCTCGAAGAAGCGGAAACTTGAAGAAGCCTCCATCTGAGCTTTAGCCATGATTTCGGCGACACCTAGGGTGAAGGCAAGTGAAGTCGACTTGATCATATCGATGAAGTAGTTCATCAACGACGGCAGTGCCACGCGAGTTGCTTGCGGTAAGATCACTCGGCGCATCGCTTGGCTGGTTGTCATACCGACCGAAAGGCTGGCTTCCATCTGGCTGCGATCAATACCGATAATCGCGGCACGAATACTTTCTGCCATATACGCGGCAAAGTGCAGGGTTAAGCCAATCACAGCGGCGCTGAAGGCATCCAACCCAACCATCCACGGGAAGACTTGTGGTAAGCCGTAATAAAGGAGGAACAGCTGCACCAACAGTGGTGTGCCTCGGAAGAAGCTAATGTACAGCTGGCTCAGTTGGTCGAGCACTGGGATTTTGAATACACGAATATTCGCCAGTATCAGAGACAGGATCAGAGCAAAGAACAAGCCCCAGGTCGCCATCTCCATCGTGGTGCCTAAATACTTCAGTAGTATTGGCAACAGCTCTAGCATGTAATTAAAGTCAAATCCCATAATCTATCTCGTATTTTTATTGGCAGTGTTGTTCTATATGTAAGTACTGTTGTATCAGGTTTTTTAATCAGTGCACAAAAGCAAAAAGCCCACCGCTGTATAAAGCAGTGGGCATTGAATGGAGAAAGTGAGTAATTACTTCTGAGTAATGTCCGCACCAAACCATTTCTGAGAGATACTTTCTAGCGTACCATCTGCGCGCATTGCTGCTAATGCTTCATTTACTTCTGCTTGCAGTTTTTTGCCGTTATCGTTGTCGACGAAAGGCCAAGCGTTTTCAATTGTTTCGAATGGCTGACCTGCTAGTTGTAATGGTAGACCAGTCTTCTTGATAAGCTCTAGTGCTGATAGGCGATCCATTACGAATGCATCGGCACGACCCAGTGCCACGTCATGTTCAATACCTGTATCGTAGGTTTTTACATTGATCTTGCCATCTTTGTCGTAGCTGCGAAGCAGTTGTTCAAAGTTTGAGCCTAGGTTTACCGCAACCGTCTTGCCATCAAGGTCTTCGATGCCTTTAATGCTGTCATTACCTTTACGAACGGTAATTTGTGCGCCGTCTACTACGTATGGGTCTGCGAATAGGTATTTCGCTTTACGTGCATCCGTCATTGTAATTTGGTTTGAAATGGTATCGATGCGACCCGTTTCAAGAAGACCAAACAGACCAGAGAAGTTTGCCGTTACGTATTCAACCTTGTAATCGTTACGCTTACCGATCTCATCCCATAAATCCACTTCAAAACCCTGTAGCTGGTCTTGTTTAACGAACGTAAACGGGAAATAGCGACCAGACATGCCGACTTTAACTTCAGTCGCAGCTTGAACAGTAGCAGCAGAGAGTGCGATAGCCGCAATTGCAGCCTTAATCCAGTTATTCATTTGGTAACTCCTTATATTTATGGGTTTGGATGTTACTGGGAAAATGCTCACTAGAATAAATAACCAGATGTTATTAACCATAACCAGATTGAATTCCCGATTTGGGGATAACTAGCAAGGATCCGGGCATAAGTGGGTCATTGTGTGAGTAAATTAGGGGCAAGATGTGTGGATCCACCGATAAATTACAAATTTATTGTGAATAACTTGGATCTTATTCACTGGATCTGTGATCAATTGCTGGTGATCTGACTTATCAACAGGTAAAATTAGCGGTCATTTCATATTACTTTAAATAGAGTGAGGGCACCGTGTCATCTTCGCTTTGGTTGCAGTGTTTGCAACAGCTTCAAGAAGAGTTACCAGCTACAGAATTCAGTATGTGGGTTCGTCCGTTACAAGCGGAACTCAATGACAATACTCTAACTCTATTTGCACCGAACCGTTTCGTACTCGATTGGGTTCGTGATAAGTATCTAAATAGCATTAACCGTCTGCTGCAAGAATATTGCGGTAACGATATCCCACATCTTCATTTTGAAGTGGGAAGCAAGCGTGTGATTGCACCAAAGCCTGCGACACCGACACCAACTCAGACTCGCACTGCAGCTGATGTGGCCGCTGAGTCATCAGCACCTGCGCAATTACAAGCTCGCAAACCTGTCCATAATATCTGGCGTGATGAAGAGCCTGTCGCGGTTGACTTGAATCACCGCTCAAACGTGAACCCAAAACATAAGTTCAATAACTTTGTTGAAGGTAAGTCGAACCAACTCGGTTTGGCTGCGGCACGTCAGGTTTCTGATAACCCAGGTACAGCCTACAACCCGTTGTTCCTATACGGCGGCACTGGTTTAGGTAAAACGCACTTGTTGCATGCGGTGGGTAACGCCATTGTTGATAATAAGCCGAATGCGAAAGTGGTTTACATGCACTCAGAGCGTTTTGTTCAGGATATGGTAAAGGCTCTGCAAAACAACGCGATCGAAGAATTTAAGCGCTACTACCGTAGTGTTGATGCATTGCTTATCGATGACATCCAATTCTTTGCTAATAAAGAGCGTTCTCAAGAAGAGTTCTTCCATACCTTTAACGCGCTGCTTGAAGGCAATCAACAGATCATCCTAACGTCTGACCGTTATCCAAAAGAGATCAACGGGGTAGAAGATCGTCTTAAATCTCGTTTCGGCTGGGGTTTGACGGTAGCGATTGAGCCACCAGAGCTTGAGACACGTGTTGCGATCTTGATGAAGAAAGCCGAAGACCACCAAATTCACCTTGCGGATGAAGTGGCGTTCTTTATTGCTAAGCGTCTACGCTCTAACGTTCGTGAACTGGAAGGCGCATTGAACCGTGTTATTGCGAATGCAAACTTCACTGGCCGCCCGATCACGATCGACTTCGTGCGTGAAGCACTGCGTGACCTACTTGCACTGCAAGAAAAACTGGTCACTATTGATAACATTCAAAAGACAGTAGCCGAGTACTACAAAATCAAAGTCGCTGATCTATTGTCTAAGCGTCGTTCTCGTTCTGTTGCTCGTCCACGTCAATTGGCGATGGCACTGGCGAAAGAGCTAACAAACCACAGCTTGCCTGAGATTGGCGATGCATTCGGTGGTCGTGACCACACGACGGTACTGCATGCTTGTCGTAAGATTGCTCAGCTGCGTGAAGAGAGCCACGACATTAAAGAAGATTATTCGAACTTGATTCGTACCCTTTCTTCTTAATACACAGTATTCTTAACCTTAATAAGCAGAATCTTGGCCACGTACTATTACGCAGTGCCATTTAGACCGTAAGAGCAAGATATGAAATTTACCATTGAACGTAGTCACCTGATTAAGCCATTACAACAAGTATCTGGCGCACTCGGTGGTAGGCCAACGCTTCCAATTCTAGGAAACCTACTGATTAAAGTAGAAGATAACGTGTTGTCGATGACAGCGACGGATCTAGAAGTTGAACTGATCAGCCGTGTAACGCTTGAAGGTGATTTCGAAGCGGGTAGCATTACCGTACCTTCACGTAAATTCCTAGATATCTGCCGTGGATTGCCAGATAACTCAGTGATCACGGTGGTATTGGATGGTGACCGTATTCAGGTTCGCTCTGGTCGTAGCCGCTTCTCTTTAGCAACATTACCTGCGGCAGATTTTCCAAATATTGAAGACTGGAGCAGTGAAGTTGAAGTGTCAGTGACACAAGCTGAACTTCGCGGTCTTATCGAGAAAACACAATTCTCAATGGCGAACCAAGATGTTCGTTACTACCTCAACGGTATGTTGTTTGAGATTGAAGGCTCTATCCTGCGCAGCGTAGCGACCGATGGTCACCGTATGGCAGTATCTCAAGCACAACTGGGTGCGGATTTTGCTCAGAAGCAGATCATTGTTCCTCGTAAAGGTGTTCAAGAGTTAGTGAAGCTATTGGATGCACCTGAACAGCCAGTAACACTGCAAATTGGTAACTCTAACGTGCGAGCTGAAGTGAACAACTATGTCTTCACTTCTAAGCTGGTTGATGGTCGTTTCCCTGATTATCGCCGCGTAATGCCGCAAAATACCACCAAGACACTTGAAGCTGGCTGTGATGAATTACGTTCAGCATTTTCTCGTGCTGCGATTCTATCGAATGAAAAATTCCGTGGTGTTCGCGTTAACCTTGCGGATAGCGAGATGCGCATTACCGCGAACAACCCAGAGCAAGAAGAAGCAGAAGAAGTACTCGATGTTAACTTCGACGGTGACGCGCTAGAGATTGGCTTCAACGTAAGCTACGTATTGGATGTTCTGAACACACTGCGTTGTGAACAGGTTCGCATCTCAATGTCAGACGCCAATGCGAGTGCTCTTATCGAGAACGCACAAGATGACAGCGCGATGTACGTTGTTATGCCAATTCGCTTATAAGCAGCCCTATGTTGACCTACCGAGTCGTGATTGAAGATTAATATGAAGACGTTATGCCTTTATCGCGCTTAATCGTTAAGCAGTTTAGAAATATTGAAGCCTGTGACATTCAACCGTCATCAGGCTTTAACTTTCTTATAGGGCCTAACGGAAGCGGCAAAACCAGTGTCCTTGAAGCTGTGTATCTGCTCGGACATGGTCGCTCATTCAAGAGTTCACTTACCGGTCGTATCATACAAAACGAGTGTAGTGAGCTGTTTGTACATGGCCGTTTTATGACCTCGGATCAATTTGAGCTGCCAATTGGCATTAATAAGCAGCGCGATGGCACGACAGAGGTTAAAATAAGCGGTCAAACTGGGCAAAAGTTGGCTCAGTTAGCTCAAGTCTTACCTTTGCAGTTGATTCACCCTGAAGGGTTTGATTTACTAACCGATGGACCTAAGCATCGCCGAGCATTCATTGATTGGGGAGTCTTCCACAGTGAGTCGGGCTTTTATGATGCGTGGGGCAGGGTAAAGCGCCTAAATAAGCAGCGAAACGCCTTATTGAAAACGGCAACGCACTATCGAGAGCTGAGCTATTGGGACCAAGAATTGGCCCGTTTAGCAGAAAGCATCAGTCAGTGGCGTGCCACCTACGTTGATCAGCTCAAAGAAGTCGCCGAAGAAATCTGTGCGACCTTCCTTCCTGAGTTTGAGATAAAGATTAACTACTATCGTGGCTGGGACAAAGACACCCCGTACGCCGATATATTAGAAAAGAATTTTGAAAGGGATCAGCAGCTTGGTTACACCTTTAGTGGGCCAAACAAAGCGGATCTGAAGATAAAAGTGAACGGCACTCCAGTGGAAGATGTCTTGTCACGAGGTCAATTGAAGTTGATGGTGTGCGCGCTACGAGTAGCACAAGGGCAACACCTCACTCAAATGACAGGTAAGCAGTGCATCTATTTGATAGATGACTTCGCTTCCGAATTAGATAGCCAACGCCGAGCACGTCTTGCTGAGTGTTTAAAGGCGACCCAGGCTCAAGTTTTTGTAAGCTCTATTACCGCTGATCAGATTGCAGATATGCATGACGAAAATAGCAGGATGTTTCATGTGGAACATGGCAAAATAGAGCAAGGATAATTAGTCAGAGAGTAACTATGTCAGATAATTACGATTCATCGAGTATTAAAGTACTGAAGGGTCTGGATGCGGTACGTAAGCGTCCTGGAATGTACATTGGCGACACGGATGATGGTACCGGTCTGCACCACATGGTTTTTGAGGTGGTAGATAACTCTATTGATGAAGCGCTAGCTGGTCACTGTAATGACATCATTGTAACTATCCATGAAGATAGTTCTGTGTCTGTGAGCGATGACGGCCGTGGTATTCCAACAGAATTGCACCCAGAAGAAAACGTATCTGCAGCCGAAGTAATCATGACGGTTCTTCACGCTGGTGGTAAGTTCGATGATAACTCGTACAAGGTATCTGGTGGTCTGCACGGTGTTGGTGTTTCAGTAGTTAACGCACTTTCTAAGCAAGTTACTCTTACTATCCACCGCGGTGGCAAAATCCACACTCAAACCTACAGCCACGGTGAGCCTCAAGCGCCACTAGCGGTTATCGGTGACACGGATAAAACAGGTACAGAGATTCGTTTCTGGCCGAGTGAAGAAACCTTCACTAACATCGAGTTCCATTACGACATTTTAGCTAAGCGTCTACGTGAGCTATCATTCTTGAACTCAGGTGTATCAATTAAGCTAATTGACGAGCGCGAAGAAGACAAAATGGATCACTTCGAATACGAAGGCGGTATCCAAGCGTTTGTTGAACACCTTAATACTAACAAAACGCCAATCATCCAAAAAATCTTCCACTTTAACTCTGAGCGCGAAGACGGTATTACCGTTGAAGTTGCGATGCAGTGGAATGACGGCTACCAAGAAAACATCTACTGTTTCACCAACAACATCCCTCAACGCGATGGTGGTGCTCACTTAGCTGGTTTCCGTGCGGCGCTAACGCGTACTCTGAACAGCTTCATGGACAAGGAAGGCTTCTCTAAGAAAGCGAAGACTGCGACCTCTGGTGATGATGCTCGTGAAGGTCTGACGGCGATTGTTTCTGTTAAAGTGCCTGATCCTAAGTTCTCAAGCCAAACTAAAGATAAGCTGGTTTCTTCAGAAGTGAAGTCTGCCGTTGAATCTACAATGGGTGAGAAGTTGTCTGAGTTCCTTATTGAGAACCCAGGTGAAGCGAAAACAGTTTGTTCTAAAATTATTGATGCAGCACGTGCTCGTGATGCAGCGCGTAAAGCTCGTGAAATGACACGTCGTAAAGGCGCATTAGATTTAGCGGGTCTTCCTGGTAAGCTTGCTGACTGTCAGGAAAAAGATCCTGCACTGTCTGAACTATATATTGTGGAAGGAGACTCTGCTGGCGGTTCAGCTAAGCAGGGGCGTAACCGTAAGAACCAAGCAATCCTACCGCTGAAAGGTAAAATCCTTAACGTAGAGAAAGCACGTTTCGATAAAATGCTGTCTTCTCAAGAAGTAGCAACGCTAATCACCGCTCTTGGTTGTGGTATTGGTCGTGACGAATACAACCCAGATAAACTGCGTTACCACAACATCATCATCATGACCGATGCCGATGTCGATGGTTCTCACATCCGTACCCTGCTACTGACGTTCTTCTACCGTCAAATGCCAGAGCTGATTGAACGTGGCTACATCTACATTGCTCAACCGCCACTTTACAAAGTGAAGAAAGGTAAGCAAGAGCAGTACATTAAAGATGAAGATGCGATGAACCAGTATCAAGTATCTTTGGCTTTAGACAACGCAGAACTGCACGTAAACCCTGAAGCGCCAGCATTTGCAGGTGAAGGTTTAGAGAAGCTTGTTCAGCAATACAATGCAGGCATCAAGCTTGTTGATCGTATGAGCCGCCGTTACCCACGCGCATTGGTTCACGAACTGATTTACGTTCCTCGTCTAACGGCCGAGCAGTGTCATGATGACGCGGCAGTTGAAGCTTGGGGTAAGCAGCTTGTTGAACAGCTAAACGCGAAAGAAGTAGGTGCAAGCCAATACAGCCTTGAAGTTGAAAAACACGAAGAGCTAGGCTTAAGCGTTCCTAAGATTGTGGTTCGTACTCATGGTGTGACTCATGAACACCTACTAAGCATCGATCTTATTAACTCTAAAGAGTTTGGTAAGCTAGCGGATCTTTCTGAAGCTCTTGATGGCTTGATTGAAGAAGGCGCTTACATTAAGCGTGGTGAGCGTACTCAAGAAGTTTCTAGCTTCGTTGATGCTCTGAACTGGTTAGTGAAAGAGTCTCGTCGTGGTCTAAGCCTACAGCGATACAAAGGTCTAGGTGAGATGAACCCTGATCAACTTTGGGAAACCACGATGGATCCTGAAACTCGCCGTATGATGCAAGTAACAATTGAAGACGCTGTTGGTGCTGATTTGTTGTTTACGACGCTAATGGGTGACCAAGTTGAACCTCGTCGTAACTTCATCGAAGAGAATGCACTGAAAGTAGCAAACCTAGACGTTTAGTCTCTTTGATACTTCGCTCTTTGGCTTAATTTCTGTGTCAGAGGTGCTCACATACATTCGTATGCTCCGCGCCTCTTCCTTGAACTAAAGCCAAATAGCTTCGTCTCAAAAAACTAAAATCATTTTAAAGCACTATCCTTTGGATGGTGCTTTTTTATGTTTGTAAGATATTGAAAAATATTGAGTTGCAAAAATAATTGAAAATAACCCCTTGAAACTATTTTGCTCAATCCATATATCTATTTGTGAAGAGGATGACTGTCTTGCTCTACAAGAGAAGAAACAGAACCTTCATTACCGCTAACGAAGTATCGCTCAATAGAGGATAACTTTGGCAGCACACAACTTAAAAATTGATTCATTGCCATGTCCCAGCGTTGTCGCCAATAGAGGTGAAACCCGAGGAATGCGAATTGAATCTCTTAGCTGTTTACTGGGTCACACACAGGTTAGATCCAAGTAAAATTCGCAGCTAAGACTATTGCTTACTAAAAGGATAGCATTATGAGAACTGTAGATTTCACTCCACTTTACCGCAACGCAATCGGCTTCGATCGTCTATTCAACATGATGGAAGCGAATACATCGAAGAACTCTTCTGGCGGTTACCCTCCATACAACATCGAGCAAAAAGACGAGAACAACTACCGTATTACTATGGCAGTCGCTGGTTTTGCTGATGACCAATTAGATCTGACTCAGAAAGAGAACATGCTAATTGTGAAAGGTGAGCGTAAAGCAGAAGCAGAGAAAACCTTCGTATACCAAGGTATCGCAGAGCGCGATTTCGAGCGTAAATTCCAACTGGCTGACTACGTAAAAGTGGTAGGTGCAAGCATGGAAAATGGTCTTCTTCACATCGACCTCGAACGCGAAATCCCAGAAGCGATGCAACCACGTAAGATTGCTATCAATGGTAATAGCCTACTAGAAGGTTAATTACTGTTAGCTCCTTAGAGCTAAAAAATATCGGGAAGTAAAAGTGAAAGAGCACCTCATGAGGTGCTCTTTTTGTATTTGGCCTACAGTAAGCTAAAAGCTCTTATTACTGCTCTGAGTAAGCCTTTTTCACTTCATCAGCAATGATCGCAATACCCTTCTGCATTGCTTCATCATCTTGTATGTAGTTCATACGTAGGCACTGATGAGCATGATCCCACTCGTCTTCTTGGCCGATAAAGAAGTATTCACCCGGAACAATCAATACGCCGCGAGCTTTAAGGCGGTCGTACAGTTCCATTGTGGTGATTGGTAGCTCATCAAACCATAACCATAAGAAGATAGCGCCTTCAGGTTTATGGATACGGAAGCGTGGGTCATCGATAGCGTCTTGTAACAGTTCAACTGCACGTAGTGACTTATCTTTATAGAAAGGTTTGATTACCTCGCTACTTAAGCGCAGTAAATCGCCTTTTTCAATCATGTGATTGGCAATTGCAGGGCCAACACTGTTTGGCGCTAAGCTAATGATGCCATTCATGTTGGTCAATGCTTGTGTTACTTCTTCACTCGCAATCACGATACCGCAACGCACACCCGGCAAACCAAGCTTAGATAAACTCATGCACAGAATCGTATTTTCATTCCAGAACGGTTCGACATTTTCAAAGATGATGTTTGGAAACGGCAGGCCGTAAGCATTGTCGATCAGTAGCGGGATGTTGTTTTCACGCGCGAGCTTGTCCAGTTTACGTACTTCATCGTCGGTCAGTACGTTGCCTGTTGGATTGGTTGGACGAGATGCACAGATAGCCGCGACTGAGTCATCAACCTTTAGTTGTTCAAAATCGACGTGGTATTTGAACTGGCGGTTTTCTAGCAGCTCGATCTCTGGGTGGTAAGAGATAAAGATATCGTCATCAATACCCGCGTCGCCATAGCCGATGTATTCCGGTGCGATAGGCAGTAGGATTTTCTTATGTGAGCCGTCAGGCTGTTGACCTGCTAAAAGGTTGAACAGGTAAAAGAAGCCACTTTGACTGCCGTTAGTCAGGCTGATGTTCTTTTCGCTGATGTCCCAACCATAGGTCTCTTTCAGCATTGCCGCTAACGACTTGATGAAGCTGTCTTTACCCTGCGGACCATCGTAGTTGGCGAGGGCGGCGATGAGTTCTCCACTGGCGAGCATGTCGGCACTGGCTTGGTTAAAGTAATCGAGCATGGCAGGGATAGCGGCTGGGTTACCACCACCGAGCATGATTGCGCCTGGAGTGCGCAGGCCATCATTTAAATCATCCATTAAACGAGTGATTCCAGAGTATCGATTAAACTTTTCACCAAACTTAGAGAACTGCATTACTTATTTTACCTAATTCATTGTGATTGCTTGTTATGTGTCAGTAAGGCAGACCTTATGCCTGCCATCAGTGTATTCCTTGAACATACCGCAATGTTTTTGCGACGCATAGCGCCAAATGCTCTAACACGAAAAAAACTTCTATAAAGTTTGGCTAATGAGTGACAGCTTGCTTATTGAACGCGCTTTTGGTGATCAAAAAAGGGAAGCCGAAGCTTCCCTTTTAATTTATGTCGTTTGATAACCGTGCGTGTTTACTTCGAACCTGTATACACAACCAACACCTTGTCATCTTGGTATTGGCGTTCGAAGGCGTAATAACCCTTGCTGTTACGGATGATGTGCTTACCTTGCGCGACAGCTGGGTGGCGTTGGCGGAATTGGCCAAGCGCTTGCCAATGTTCTAGCAACTCTGCACGTTCGCCGGAGATTTGATCCCAAGGCATGTCTGAACGGGTGCCTTGCATTGGATCGGAACCTGTTGGGCCAAAGTCACGGGCTATTTCATCACCGTAATAGATCTGTACCGCGCCCGGAGCAAGCATTAATGCATTCGCGGCTTTGGTCTGCTTGGCAAAGTCGCTGCCGTGCTGTGTCCAGAATAGTGAGGTGTCGTGAGACGAGAGATAACTCAACACATTGAACTCGCTGTCACTGTTGATCTTGTCTGCGTAGCGAAGGTAATCAGCATCAAGATCGGATAGACACTTCAGCGCCTTAGGGGCGATGTCGCTCTGGAATTCAAAGTTGATGATCGAATCAAAGCCGTTAGCAAAGTAATCTGATTTGACTACGCTGTGTGCCCACACTTCGCCAGTCATCCAGAAAGGTAAATCATCTAAGGCTTTGTCTGGGTTGCTCTGTTTCCACTCAGCTAGTGCTTGGTTAGTGCTCTCTTTAAGCTCTGCCCAGGCGTCCAGTTCAACGTGCTTGGCAGTATCGACCCTAAATCCATCAACACCATATTCGCGCACCCAGTCAGACAACCAAGTGATCAGATGTTCACGAGGTGTTTTGAGTTCATCAGTCGCGCTGGTGGATTTGTTGCGATAGAAGTTAGGAAGCCCGGTTGTCTCTGTCGATTCTGTTTTGAAATCGGGCAAGTGCGCCAAAGACATGGTGAGGTTGTTGTATCCAGGAGAGTCATAGGCGCCGATATCGCTGCGTAGCCAAGCTTTGCCCCACCACTTTTCCCACGCTTCTTTGTCGCTGTAAGAGATGTAGTTGTTGAAGTAGTGCCAGTTCTGGCCTTTAGCGGGTTGCCAGTCTGTCCAGTTTTCGCCAAGTGTTTGTTTGGCTTCTTCATCAGTTAGGTTGAGCTTACCAAAGTCGAACTCTTGCATGTCGGCAAGCGTCGCGTATCCCGTGTGGTTCATTACCACATCCCAAACAACACGAATGCCTTTGCTATGCGCGGTATCGATGAAGGTTTTTAGCTCGTCTTCGGTGCCCATGTTGTCATCGAGCTTGGTCCAATCTTGATGGTAGTAGCCGTGGTAGCCGTAGTGTTTGAAGTCACCTCGATCACCGCCGCCAACCCAGCCGTGGATTTGCTCTAACGGAGACGTTATCCAGATAGCATTAGCACCGAGTGATTCTATGTAATCGAGTTTTTCGGTTAAGCCTGCCAAGTCACCACCGTGGAAGGTGCCGATTTCGTCTTGTCCATCTTGGCTGCGACCGTAACTGTTGTCGTTATCAGGATTACCATTGTGGAAACGGTCAGTCATTACGAAGTAAACCGTGGCGTTATCCCAACTAAAGTCAGCTTTGGTTTCTGGTTCTACTTTCTCAAGCAGCAGAACACCTTGGCTATTTTCTGCTGGCTGCATGGTGACGCTGCCATTCGTTACTGTGACTTGTTTGCCTGAAAGAGCGTCTCTAACCACGGTGCCATCATCAAAGGTTTGAGCAACGTCGATGATAGTTGGTTCGTCACTAGGAACCGGACAAGCAAAGCTTTGTACTTGTTGTTGCTTCGGCTTTATCTGAACGGTCAGTTCATTGGTTTGTGGGTTGAGCATAAACTGATAGGTGTTAGCGCGAAAGATCTTGATATCTAATTCAGACTTCTCGGCGCAGTCGTCTAGGCGAAGGGGTTTATTGAATTTGATGCGGTTTTCTTCAGCCAGCGCATAGTTGGTGCCACAGGTATTTTGAGTATCGCTGATAGAGAAGGTATAGCTACCTTTCGCGAGTTCCTGTTCTGCAATCACGGTGCCTTTACCGGATGATTCGAATACGACAGTGTCGTTATCAATTGTCAGTAATAGGTTGTTGTCACTAGTTTGGCTGCATGCGCTGAGTGCGAGTATTGAAAGCGCGAGTACTGTTTTTTTCATTGTTCCCTTCCCCTGAATAAACAGGTCAGTTATAGCAAACAATGCCCTCTACAGTCTGAGTGCTGTTTCATTCAGTTAATCAATAAGACCTCTACAAACAAATGCTTGGTTCACAAAAACAAAAAGGGAAGCTTTCGCTTCCCTTTGGGTGTTTACCGTTAATTACTCAGAGTATGACTTAGAGTAATTGTCTCACTTGTGCTTATTTTTGCAGTAGAGAGATGTCAGCAATCTGTAGGAACAGGTTACGTAGGTTGTTCAGTAGCGTTAGACGGTTCTTCTTAAGCGCTTCGTCATCAGCCATAACCATTACGTTATCGAAGAATGCATCAACTGGTTCACGTAGATCAGCAAGCTTGCTTAGGGCTTCTTGGTAGTTACCTGTTGCGAATGCTGGTTCTAGTGCTTCCGTCATTACTTCAACGTTTTCAGCCAGTGCTTTCTCTGCGTCTTCTTGAAGAAGCGTTAGGTCGATTTCAGCTGGTAGCTCGCCATCGAATTTCGCAAGGATATTACCTACACGCTTGTTCGCTGCTGCTAGTGCTTCTGCTGCTTCCAGTTCACGGAAGTGAGAAACCGCTTTAACACGTTGGTCAAAGTCAGCAGGCTTAGTTGGACGACGTGCTAGTACCGCTTGGATGATATCAACGCTGAAACCAGCATCTTGGTACCATGCGCGGAAACGACCTAGCATGAAGTCGATAACGTCAGCTTCTACGTTTTTGTTAGTCAGCTTGTCGCCTAGTAGCTCTTTCGCTTTGCCGATCAGATCGGTTAGGTCTAGGTTGTAGCCGTTTTCAACGATGATACGTAGCACACCTAGAGACGCACGACGAAGTGCAAATGGGTCAGAACCTTTTGGTGCTTGGCCAATACCGAAGATACCTACGATAGTGTCTAGCTTGTCTGCCATTGCTACTGCTGAAGAGATACCCGTGCTTGGTAGATCGTCACCCGCGAAACGAGGCATGTATTGCTCGTAAAGTGCCAGTGCAACTTGCTCGTCTTCACCGTCGTGAGTCGCGTAGTGCATGCCCATCACACCTTGAGTATCCGTAAATTCGAATACCATAGAGGTCATTAGGTCACACTTAGCCAGTAGGCCTGCGCGCTTAGACTTCTCAACGTCAGCATCGATTTGCTCAGCAATGTAGCCTGCAAGCTCTGTGATGCGGTCTGTTTTGTCTTTGATAGTACCCAATTGCTTCTGGAAGATAGCCTGGTCTAGTTCAGCAAGACGGTCGATAAGCGGGCGCTTACGGTCTGTGTTGAAGAAGAATTCAGCATCAGCAAGACGTGGGCGTACCACTTTCTCGTTACCTTCGATAACGTGACGAGGCTCTTTAGACTCGATGTTCGATACGAAGATGAAGTTCGGTAGTAGCTTCTTGTTGTCATCGTAAACAGGGAAGTACTTTTGGTCACCCTTCATGGTGTAAACCAAAGCTTCAGAAGGGACTTTTAGGAACTCTTCTTCAAACTTCGCTGTCAGTACTACTGGCCATTCAACCAGAGACGTTACTTCTTCAACAAGGTCATCTTCTAGGTCAGCTGTACCGCCAACCGCAGCTGCCGCTTTTTGCGAATCAGCAAGGATGATCGCTTTACGCGCTTCGTAATCTGCCATTACTTTACCGCGCTCTTCTAGGATCGCAGGGTATTGGTCAGCAGAGTCGATTGTGAACTCTTGTTCGCCCATGAAACGGTGGCCACGGATAGTACGAGCAGATGCTACGCCTAGGATTTCGCCTTCAACAAGCTCATCACCTAGTAGTACTGTCAGTGTTTTTACTGGACGGATAAATTGAATGTCTGAGTTACCCCAGCGCATTGCTTTAGGGATTGGTAGGCCAGCTAGTGCTTTCGCAGCGATGTCCATCACCAATTCTTGAACAGGTTTGCCAGCCACTTCTTGTTTGAAAAGAAGCCACTCGCCTTTGTCTGTTTTCAGACGGTCAGCTTGCTCAACAGTAATACCGTTACCACGAGCCCAACCTTGTGCCGCTTTAGTCGCGTTGCCTTCAGCATCGAATGCCACAGAAACAGCAGGGCCACGTTTCTCAACCACTTTGTCTGCTTGGCCTTCAGCCAGTGCAGTTACTTTAAGTGCTAGACGACGAGGTGCTGCGTACCACTTGATGCCTTCGTGAGAAAGCTCAGCCGTTTTAAGACCTGCTTCAAAGTTAGAAGCAAACGCTTCTGCTAGAGAACGAAGTGCTGTTGGTGGAAGCTCTTCCGTACCCAGTTCAATTAGAAAATTCTTCGCCATGATTATTTACCTTCCTTCTTACACATTGGGAAGCCAAGCGCTTCACGTGACGCGTAGTACGCTTCAGCAACTGATTTAGTCAGGTTGCGGATACGAAGGATGTAACGTTGACGCTCTGTTACAGAGATAGCTTTGCGCGCATCAAGGATGTTGAATGCGTGACCTGCTTTTAGAATGCGCTCGTAAGCTGGAAGCGGCAGTGGCTTCTCAAGCTCAAGTAGCTCTTTACACTCTTTCTCGCACTGGTCGAAGAAAGTGAATAGGAAATCTACGTCTGCGTGCTCGAAGTTGTACGTCGATTGCTCAACTTCGTTTTGGTGGAAGATGTCACCGTAAGTCACGTTAGAACCGTCTGGTGCTACGTTCCATACTAGGTCGTAAACAGAATCTACTTCCTGGATGTACATTGCTAGACGCTCGATACCGTAAGTGATCTCGCCAGTTACTGGCTTACACTCAAGGCCGCCAACCTGTTGGAAGTAAGTAAACTGAGTTACTTCCATGCCGTTTAGCCATACTTCCCAACCAAGGCCCCATGCGCCTAGTGTTGGGTTTTCCCAGTTATCCTCAACGAAGCGAATGTCGTGAACAAGTGGGTCAACACCAAGAACCTCTAGGGAGCCTAGGTACAACTCTTGGATATTGTCTGGCGATGGTTTTAGCGCTACTTGGAATTGGTAGTAGTGCTGCAGACGGTTCGGGTTTTCACCGTAACGGCCATCGGTCGGACGACGAGAAGGTTGAACGTAAGCTGTAGACATTGGCTCTGGGCCAAGTGCTCGTAGACATGTCATTGGGTGAGAGGTGCCTGCACCTACTTCCATATCTAGAGGTTGAACAATGGTACAACCGTTTTGAGCCCAGTAATCCTGCAGCGCGAGGATCATTCCCTGGAAGGTTTTGATATCGTATTTTTGCATAGTCAGGTTCGCGCGATTCTTTTAAATGAATGAGAAAAATAACCTCTGAGTATACCGAGATATTCGTAAAGCGAGTAGGGGTAATCTTGTTTAATTAGTGGTCTAAAATGTCGTTTAGTGGATTTTTGTGCCTTTAATGTTTGTTTTTCGGCACAAGTGGATATTTTGATAACTTTGACACTTGTGTTTGAAAGCATGGGCTATTAAAATCTCGCGGTCTTTGGGGAGTAGCTTACTTATTCATATCCTATTGAATGAGTTCGTTCGTCAACATAATTGATGCAAAATCATCATGGCGTTCGAGGCAACCACCACCTTGGTGGTGCTTAGCAAGACCATAGACAAGCATCGTGAACCGGGATGGGGCGCGAGGTTTGTCTTTGGTTAAATATAATAATCCCCATCCCAAATGAGCATGTCGTGAGCGTTTTAGCAATTTCAATTACAACTGTCGCCTTAGCCGAGATCGGTGATAAGACTCAGTTGCTATCTCTTTTATTAGCCAGTCGATATCGCAAGCCGATACCTATCATCGCAGCTATCTTCTTTGCCACCATTGCCAATCATGCCCTTGCAGCATGGCTCGGGGTCGTGGTTGCTGATTATCTTTCACCTGAAGTATTAAAGTGGGTGCTGGTGGTCAGTTTCATTGCGATGGCTGGCTGGATTTTGATTCCCGATAAGTTAGATGACGATGAACAGATCTCAAACCGAGGACCGTTTGTCGCCAGTTTTATCGCTTTCTTTATTGCTGAGATCGGCGATAAAACCCAAATTGCGACCTCTATCCTAGGGGCTCAATATGCGGATGCATTAGCGTGGGTGATTCTGGGTACAACCATTGGTATGTTGCTGGCAAATGTGCCTGTGGTGATCATCGGTAAGCTGTCTGCTGATAAGATGCCTCTTGATCTGATTCGTAAGATCACAGCCTTGCTATTCGTGGGTTTAGCTATCGCTGCTGCTTTCTATTAACAGGTGGTATTGAGTCTTATTATACTCAATCAGTAGAGTAATGTGTTGTAGGTCATACTCTTACAGTATTGTGGGGTTTATCGAGCGAATGGACATATAACTGTCATACTTGTCATGATATTTTAATCTTGTGAGTTAAGAACACGAGGGCATGATTATGTTGACGCGTTATATGGGTATTACTCCACAAAGCCAAAGTTATCTATTTACTTTTGGTCTTGCACTTACACTGTTAGGCATGGTGTTGACGGACATGTGGCTGCCAATGGTCGCGGGTGCCATCATCATGACTGCACTTGCGGTAGAGGCTTGGATTCGGGTCGCGCATATTATTCCGATGCGCAAAGATATCCGAGAAATTCAGCATCAGCTGGAGCATCTGCAAAACAAATCTAGAAGCGAATAAACAAAAAGCCGCTCGTACTCTGAGTTCTGTTTAAGAACATAAGGTACGAGCGGCTTTTTTGATACTTGATAGTCGTTGGGGCGTTACGCCTCCAATCCCTTTCTGATCAAATACTGGTAAGGCAACGTTTCTGTTGCTTGGCCTACCAACTGGTGATCCATGAATCGACAAAAGCTCGGAATATCTCGAGTTGTCGAAGGATCGTCAGCTTTTACCAGTAACACATCGCCATCCTGCATGTTTCTAATTGTCTTCCTGACCATCATTACTGGTTCCGGGCAACGCAGGCCTTCAGCTTCTAAAGTATGGGTTGCCAGTTCAGGTTTGAATGTCATGGTTTGTATCTCTATATCTATCTAACGAGTGAATAATACGTCTGCAGAAAAAATATGCAATAAGTGCTTGGCAAACAGAATCATTTCCTATAACTTAGTTAACAAGTTGATAACAACTTGAAGCAAAGGCAACTAGCTAAGGAGTGGCGATGTTGACAGGATTAGATAGATTAACAATTTATTCGGTTCTCTGTTTTATTTCTTTTTGTGCGTTAGTACTACGCTCATCGACAGAGACCTCACTGATGCCTATTTTTGGCATAGTAGCAACGATTATTGGTATTTGGGTAGAGATGCGCCGTTGGCAAGGCATAGCCGAAGAGCAAGAGCACTAACCCGAATACAGCAAGCGAATTCCGATACGACAACATTCCGACACTATCCCCAAATTTTCTTGGGCTTCCCCGCGTAATTGCGGGATTTTTTTTATCTAAAGCATGCTATAAACAACTTAGTGACTAATGGCAATCGTATACAGCTAGGTAAGTGGCGTGGAATTAGAAGACATCTATCGTAGAGACCTTAATTTATTGGTCGCTTTAAAGGTATTGATTGAAGAGGGCAGCGTAAGCCAGGCCGCGCTTCGTCTTAACTTAAGCCAATCCGCAACCAGTCGAGTATTAGGGCGTTTAAGAGAATTACTAAACGATCCGTTGTTTACACGTCAAGGTCAGCACCTTATTCCTACCAAGAAAGCACTCGAGATCAGTCAGCGTATTGATCAGCCTTTGGAGTCTTTTCGCCAATTGCTGAGTCCGAGTGACTTTGACCCTTACTATTGCAGCGAACGTTTTCTGATCGCTACCACCGATTATGCGATGCAAACCATCTTGCCTTATGCGTTGCCTAAGATTTATGAACAAGCACCCAATATCTCTTTGGAGTTTGCTCCGTTGCAGCATGAGCATTTGTTTAAACAGCTCAGCACCGAACGCGTTGATATGGCGATCTGTCGTCCGAGTGGCAGCATTGCACCACTTCATCAAGAAGTCTTGGGGCCGGTTGGTGTGTCGTGTCTGTTATCTAAAAACCATCCATTAGCCGATCAACCTTTAAGCCTTGCAGACTATGTTTCACTCCCACATGCGATGATTGCGATCAGTGATGGTGTTAAGGCTTTATTGGACAACGCTTTAGCTAATCAACAACCCAGAAAAATGGTACTGCGTGCTTATCACCTTGAAGCGGCATTGGCGATTGTCGATAGAATGCCGTTGGTGATTACTGTGCCTGCTGATTTGGCTTATTTGGTAGCAGAGCGTTATGACTTGGTTGTTAAGCCATTACCATTTGAATTTATGCCGTTTGATTACTCACTGATCTGGCACTCGCGTTGCGATTCTTCTGCTTCACAACAATGGTTAAGAAGAGTGGTAAAAGAAGAGTGTGGTGAGTTGATTCAAAAACGGATTGCGGATGTCGGTTTGGGTTAACCGGATCTGAGTCTGAGTTCACTTGACCCGAATGACAAAAACGCAAAAGGGCTGATAAAAATCAGCCCTTTGTTGTTTTGGGTTATCCAAGCCTAAAGCTGTTGCTTAAGGTTTGATAACTTTATGTTTGAGAGCCTATAGTTTAATGACTACGCGACCAGTGATTTGACCGTTAGTGATGTCTTCTGCTGCTTGAATTGCACCGTCTAAAGACACTTCTTTGGTTGCTTGAGCGTAGAAAGATTCTGGTAGTAGCTCAGCCAGTTGTTCCCACGCTTTAATACGTTTTTCACGAGGGCACATTACAGAATCAACACCTTGTAGGCGAACGTTACGCAGAATGAATGGCATTACCGTGGTTGGTAAGTCAAAACCGCCTGCTAGACCACACATCGCAACCGCACCGTTGTAATCAATTTGCGCCAATACTTTCGCAAGCACTTTGCTGCCTACCGTATCGATAGCGCCAGCCCACAGTTGTTTTTCTAGTGGCTTAGCTGGTTCTTCTAGTTCAGCACGCTCTACAATACGTGTCGCGCCTAGTGATTTAAGTAGTTCACCGTTTACAGAAGCACGGCCAGTCACTGCTGCCACTTTGTAGCCCAGTTGGTTTAGTAGAGTGATAGATACGCTACCTACACCGCCACTTGCGCCGGTAACTAGGATTTCACCGTCTTCAGGCTTGATGCCAGCATCGACAATAGCTTGAACACAAAGCATTGCTGTGAAGCCTGCTGTACCAATCGCCATTACTTTCTTAGCGTCTAGACCTTTAGGCATCGGCACTAACCAGTCACCGTTTAGGCTTGCTTTCTCAGCCATGCCGCCCCAGTGACCTTCACCAACACCCCAACCAGTTAGAACCACTTCGTCGCCTGCTTTGTAGCGAGGGTCATCAGATTGTGAAACCACACCAGAAAGGTCGATACCAGGAACCATAGGGAAGTTGCGAACAATGCGCCCTTTACCTGTAATCGCCAAACCATCTTTGTAGTTCAAAGAAGAGTAGCTAACATCAATCTTCACGTTACCTTCTGGTAATTGAGATTCTTCAATTTGAGAAACTGACGCGATAGTTTTTTTGTCTTCTTGGTTTAGTACAAGTGCTTTAAACATGATCTGCTCCGTGGAGGAATATTAGGAAACTGAAGTAACTTTAGTTGAATCATCCGAGAAAAAATAATGAAACATCAACATTGAATATATGCGTTTTGTGCATAGATGTCAGGGTTGGTTTTTCTCTCGTTGAGTTAGCTGAACACAATCGATGCATTGTTGGATGCCAAGCAATAAAAAGTGCAGCTATATAAATATAGCTGCACAAAAGATTACCCTTCAAATATTACAGTCAGTAAACGCTATGGGCGTTCAAATACCGTTGCAATACCTTGGCCTAAACCAATACACATAGTCGCCAAGCCGTATTTCACGTCTTGTGCTTCCATCAGGTTGATTAGCGTCGTCGAGATACGAGAACCAGAACAGCCTAGTGGGTGACCCAGAGCAATCGCACCGCCGTTAAGGTTTACTTTCTCGTCAACAACATCCAGTAGACCTAAGTCTTTAGCACAAGGTAGAGATTGAGCAGCAAACGCTTCGTTTAACTCAATCACACCCATGTCTTCAATGGTTAGTCCTGCACGTTTAAGTGCTTTTTGGGTTGCTGGTACTGGGCCGTAACCCATGATTGAAGGATCGCAGCCAGCGATAGCCATAGACTTCACGCGAGCGCGAATCTTAAGGCCAAGTGCGTTAGCTTTCTCTTCGCTCATGATAAGCATTGCAGAAGCACCATCAGACAGAGCTGATGAAGTACCTGCTGTTACTGTGCCGTTTGCTGGGTCAAATACCGGACGCAGCTGGGATAAGCCTTCAACTGTTGTCTCTGGGCGAATGACTTCGTCGTAATCCAGAGTGAACAGAGAACCGTCTGCAGCGTGAGCTTCGGTTGGCAGGATTTCATTTTTGAAACGACCTTCAACCGTAGCTGCTTGAGCGCGAGCATGTGAGCGTGCTGCGAATGCATCTTGGTCTTCACGGCTAATACCGTGCATTTTGCCTAACATCTCAGCGGTTAGCCCCATCATGCCGGCCGCTTTTGCTACGTGTTTTGACATGCCTGGGTGAAAATCAACACCATGGTTCATTGGTACGTGGCCCATGTGCTCCACACCACCAATCAGGCAGATTTCAGCATCACCAACCATGATAGAGCGAGTTGCATCATGCAAAGCTTGCATAGATGAACCACATAAACGGTTGACTGTTACAGCGCCAATCTCAATCGGTAGACCAGCAAGCAAGGCAGCGTTACGTGCAACGTTGAAGCCTTGCTCTAGTGTTTGTTGTACACAACCCCAGTAAATATCTTCAATTTCGACAGGGTTTACTTCTGGGTTGCGCTCTAAAATGCCTTTCATCAAATGTGCAGACAGATCTTCAGCACGAGTGTGACGGAAAGCTCCACCTTTGGAACGTCCCATTGGGGTGCGAAGGCAATCAACAACAACTACATTTTTCATTTTGCTATTCCTTTTCCAAATGTGGGTTACAGAGAACTGGCTTGTTGGCTGTCGTAAAAGCTTTCGCCCTTCGCTGCCATATCAAGCAATAGCTGAGGAACTTGGTACATTGCACCTAAGTCTTGGTAGCCTTTCGCCATTTCAACGAAGTTACCAATGCCCACACTGTCTAAGTAGCGGAATACGCCGCCTCTAAATGGAGGGAAGCCTAAACCGTAAACCAGTGCCATATCCGCTTCTTGCGGTGTCGCGATAATGCCTTCTTCTAGACAAAGCACCACTTCGTTGATCATTGGAATCATCACGCGCTGGATAATTGTTTGGTCATCAAAATCTTGTGGTGCTTGACATACGTCAGCCAAGATAGGAAGAATGTCTTCAGAGAAGGTTTTCTTAGGGCGACCGCGTTTGTCTACGCTGTATGTGTAGAAACCGCTGCCGTTCTTCTGGCCGTATTTTTCAGCGACATAAAGCGCGTCGATCGCATCACGACCTTCTTTGCCCATACGCTCTGGGAAACCTTGCGCCATTACTGCTTGTGCGTGGTGTGCTGTATCTAGGCCCACAACGTCTAGTAAGTATGCTGGGCCCATTGGCCAACCGAACTTACGCTCCATCACTTTATCGATCTTGGTGAAGTCAGCGCCGTCACGTAGCAACATGCTGAAACCGCCAAAGTAAGGGAAAAGTACACGGTTAACGAAGAAGCCTGGGCAGTCGTTAACAACGATAGGGGATTTGCCCATCTTCGCTGCGTAAGCGACTACGCGATTAATGGTTTCTTCTGAAGTATGCTCGCCACGGATGATCTCAACCAAAGGCATGCGGTGTACTGGGTTAAAGAAGTGCATGCCACAGAAGTTTTCTGGGCGTTTTAGAGATTTTGCTAGCAGGTTGATCGGAATCGTTGAGGTGTTTGATGTAAGAACGGTGTCTTCACCCACGAGACCTTCAACTTCACTCAGCACTGCTGCTTTTACTTTAGGGTTTTCTACAACGGCTTCCACAATCACATCTGATTGCTCAACACCTGCATAATGCAGACTTGGAGTAATAGAAGACAGAATGCCTGCCATCTTGAATCCATCTAGGCGACCGCGTGATAAGCGTTTATTCAACAACTTAGAAGCTTCGTTCATACCAAGATCAAGAGACGCCTGTGCGATGTCTTTCATCATCACTGGCACGCCTTTCAATGCTGACTGGTAAGCAATACCGCCGCCCATGATGCCAGCACCAAGTACTGCAGCACGTTCAGTCGCTTTATTTGCAGATTTACCAGCCTGTTTTGCTAAGCCTTTAATATATTGGTCATTTAAGAACAGACCAACCAGTGCTTTCGCTTCTTCAGATTTTGCTAGCTTAACGAAGTGTTTACGTTCGATGTCGAGTGCTGCATCGCGATCGCTACGTGCTGCTTCTTCAATCGCAATCACAGAAGTAATCGGAGCTGGGTAGTGAGGCCCTGCTTTTTGAGCCACTAAGCCTTTAGCCATAGTAAAGCTCATCATCGCTTCGAGTTTGCTTAGTGAAAGCGCTGATGTTTTTTGTTTACGGCGTAATTGCCAGTCTAATTTTTCATTAGCAGCCAGAGAAACGGTGTTGATTGCCGACTCTAGTAACTGGTCTGTTTCAACAATCGCATCTAACAAGCCAACTTTAAGCGCTTCATCTGCACGGCATGCTTTGCCTTGCGTGATAATTTCCATTGCGCTGTCAGCACCGATAACACGAGGTAGGCGCACACAACCACCAAAACCAGGCATGATGCCGAGTTTGGTTTCGGGTAGGCCAATGCTGGTGGACTTGTCACCGATACGGAAATCAGTAGCGAGTACACATTCACAACCGCCGCCAAGGGCATGGCCACGCATCATTGAAAGAGTTGGGACAGGGAGGTCTTCGAGCTTGCTGAAGATTGAATTAGCGAATCTTAACCATTCATCAAGTTCTGCTTCTGGCTTAGCAAATAGGCCAAGAAATTCAGTGATGTCTGCGCCTACAATGAACGCGTCTTTGTTTGAAGTTAAGATTAAACCACGTAATCCTGCGTGAGCATTAAGAGCATCTAACGCTTTGTCTAGTGATTCTAAAGTAGCAAGGTCGAGTTTGTTTACAGAGGCTGGTGCACAGAAGCTTAATTCCGCAATACCATCTTGTAATTCCTTTACCTGTAGGGTGTTAGCTTGGTAAATCATTGTCTATCTCCATGACATACAATCCACGATTGTTTGAGAGAATCTTGTTATCTTTCTATTATTGTAGAATACCTGGTAAGACCAGTTATCTTAGTCTGTACCTCTGCTTGATTAATTTCAATACATTTTTTAAACAATTGTTTAACATTGTGCGATGGCACAGATCCTCTAACCCTTATTATTCACGCGTGATACACTTCGTCGCTCTTATTAACTAAGTTAACGATATGAATGAACAGCCTTATTTAATACCTTCTGCGTCGGCTCTGTTTGAAGAAGAGATAAAAAAGAGCGTCTTTATTACGCATCTTGCTCATACTCCAAGTGTAGAAGCTGCAAAACAGTTCGTAGAACAGGTGAAAAAAGAGCATTCTTCAGCACGACATAACTGTTGGGGTTTTGTTGCTGGTCGACCTGAAGACTCAATGCTTTGGGGTTTCAGTGATGATGGTGAACCCTCAGGTACAGCGGGTAAGCCGATTTTGGCGCAACTGTCTGGTTCTGGAGTCGGTGAATTAACGGCTGTGGTCACTCGTTATTCTGGCGGAATCAAGCTTGGTACCGGTGGTTTGGTTAAGGCTTATGGTGGTGGCGTACAACAAGCTCTCAAGCTGCTTCAAACTATCGAGAAAAAAATAACCACAAAATTACGGCTAGAGTTAGACTATGGCTTTGTGCCGATCGCACAATCCATCATGGCTCAGCATCAGGCTGTTGAGGTCCAAGCGGATTATGGTGTTCAAGTTGAGCTTATTATTGAAATAGAGCTCCTTCAGGTAGATTCGTTTACCCAAACCATGATCAATAAAAGCGGTGCTAAGGCACTGGTAACGAAAGTCAAAGACAACTAGGAAGTGTGAAGCATTTCGCTTCGTTCAATAGCTCATGCAATTTCGCTCAATTATTCGAATCGTCGGATTATTATTAGCACTTTTTAGTGTATCAATGCTTGCTCCTGCGCTCGTCGCACTGATCTATCGAGATGGTGCGGGTGTGCCATTTGTGACGACCTTCTTCGTCCTCTTATTCTGTGGAGCAACTTGCTGGTTTCCAAACCGACGCTATAAGCATGAATTGAAAGCTCGTGATGGCTTTTTGATTGTAGTTCTGTTTTGGACGGTAATCGGTAGTGCGGGTGCGCTGCCGTTTTTGATCGCCGATAACCCCAATGTGTCGGTAACCGATGCTTTCTTCGAATCCTTCTCTGCATTAACTACGACAGGTGCGACCGTAATTGTCGGCCTCGATGATCTGCCTAAGGCGATTCTGTTTTACCGTCAGTTCCTACAATGGTTCGGTGGTATGGGTATCATCGTATTAGCGGTAGCCATCCTCCCTGTTCTGGGTATTGGTGGTATGCAGCTATATCGTGCTGAAATCCCGGGTCCAGTAAAAGATAGCAAGATGACTCCGCGTATTGCTGAAACGGCAAAAGCGCTTTGGTACATCTACCTGAGCTTAACCATTGCTTGTGCAGTAGCTTTTTGGCTTGCTGGGATGAGCTTCTTTGATGCCATCAGTCATAGCTTCTCTACTATTGCGATTGGTGGCTTCTCGACTCACGATGCGAGCATGGGGTATTTCAATAGCCCTGCGATCAACATGATTACAGTTGTGTTCCTTCTTATATCCGCATGTAACTATTCGCTTCACTTTGCTGCATTTGCTTCAGGTGGTGTGCATCCTAAGTATTATTGGAAAGATCCTGAATTCCGCGCCTTTATCTTTATTCAAGCGGTTTTGTTCTTAGTTTGTTTCTTATTACTGCTTAATCACCACTCTTATGACTCGTATTACGATGCCTTTGATCAAGCCTTGTTCCAAACGGTATCTATATCGACGACCGCAGGCTTCACTACCACTGGTTTTTCTGAGTGGCCGTTATTCTTACCTGTGCTGCTTCTGTTCTCTTCTTTTATAGGTGGCTGTGCAGGTTCAACGGGCGGTGGTATGAAAGTCATTCGAATCTTATTGCTTACTTTGCAAGGTGCTCGTGAAATGAAGCGCCTTGTCCACCCGCGTGCTGTCTATACCATTAAGGTTGGCGGTTCTGCGTTACCACAACGTGTTGTTGATGCGGTTTGGGGCTTCTTCTCTGCATACGCATTGGTTTTTGTGGTTTGTATGTTGGCTCTTATTGCTACTGGGATGGATGAGCTGAGTGCTTTCTCTGCCGTAGCGGCAACATTGAATAACCTTGGCCCGGGCTTAGGTGAAGTGGCAATGCACTTCGGCGATGTGAATGATAAGGCCAAATGGGTGTTGATCGTATCTATGCTGTTTGGCCGATTAGAAATCTTCACCTTATTAATCTTATTGACCCCTACGTTTTGGCGTAGCTAAGGACAACATTGTGGCAAAAGCTCTATTTTTGTATTCAAGCCGTGAAGGGCAGACCAAGAAAATCTTGAACTATATAAAAGAAGAAATGAGTGAGTTCGAATGTGAGCTTCAAGATCTGCACACTATTGGCAAGGTGGACTTTGCTCAGTACGACAGAGTGTTGATTGGCGCATCGATTCGTTATGGCCACCTTAATAAGAAGCTATATCAATTTATTGATGCCAACCTTACTCAGTTGCAATCAAGCAAGGTTGCGTTCTTCTGTGTTAACTTAACGGCGCGTAAAGAAGACCAAGGCAAAGATACACCAGAAGGCAGTGCGTATATTAAGAAGTTCCTTACCAAGTCTCCATGGCAGCCGACTTTAATCGGTGTATTTGCAGGTGCCCTCTATTACCCACGTTATAACTGGTTCGATAGAACCATGATCCGCTTTATTATGAATATGACAGGTGGTGAAACGGATACAACGAAGGAAGTTGAGTACACAAACTGGGAAAAAGTCTCTTTGTTCACTAAAAAACTGAAGAATATGTAAGATAAAAGCCTACTTTTGAGGCGTTTTGAGTTCTTTTTAATCGAACGAATAAAAAAACGAAAAAAACTTAAAAAAGGGCTTGCCAGTGTGATCGAAATCTCTATAATGCCACCTCGCTGACACGGGATGGCTTCTTAGGAAACCAGAACGAATCAGCAAGCCAAATTAGCCAAGCCAAGCGCTTGAAAAAAGTTTT